>NZ_JBFSUL010000026.1:0-63021 GCF_041467395.1 Vibrio sp. 10N.247.310.98
ACTCAGGCCTTGAAAGCCGCTTAACAGAAATGTCCAACTTTACGGGGTCACTTCAATTTCAGTGGCTTTTTTATTATCTGACGTTGTGTATCTTTATAATTGAATGTGACTTAACGCCCTAAGCTTCGTTTTCTGGCGCTTCTTTCTCTGCGGTCTCTTTATCAACCTGCTCTTGATCGACAATCGGCAGCACCTGTTTTACATAGTTGCCTGGCGCTTTGCCAATCACAGGATTAAGCTCTGAGCCTTGATTGAAAGGTTCGATTTTTTCGTCAGTTTCAAAACCTTGTAGCCACTGATTCCAGTGTGTCCACCAAGACCCCTCATTATGAGTCGCATTAGTTAGCCACTCATCCGCCGAGTCGTCTAGGTTGTCATTCAGCCAGAACCCGTACTTCTTCTTATCTGGATGGTTAACAATACCCGCGATATGACCAGATTCACCAAGCACGAACGTCTTGTTGCCACCGGTATTCAAGGCACCACGGTAAGTCCCCTGCCAAAGCGCGATATGATCTTCTTTCGCTGAAATGAAGTAGCTTGGTATTTTTATCTTATTGAGATCAATCCAGACACCGCCTACTTTCACGCCTTTGTCTTGAACAAGTTTATTCTCAAGGTAAAGCTCACGCAGCAAGAAATTATGGCACTTAGCTGCAACGTTAGTGCTGTCACTGTTCCAGTACAACAGATCAAACTCCATTGGGCTGCTGCCTTTTAGGTAGTTATCAATGTAGTAGTTCCAGTACAGGCTGTTTTCACGAAGCAAACTGAATGTCACGCTTAATGAACGACCATCCATGAATCCTTTAGCATCGTTCTGTTTCTCAATGGCGTTAATGATCGTTTCATTGATATATGCGCCAACCTCTCCCGGCTGAGAGAAGTCTAATAGAGTCGTAAAAAAGGTCGCAGTTTTAATGCGTTTCTTCATTCTTTTAGCAGCATAGTAAGCGACCGTTGAAGCGAGAACAGTACCACCAATGCAGTAACCTGCAGCATTGATTTGCTCTTTACCCGTGATATCTTCAATTACCGTCACGGCTTTCGCTACGCCTTCCGTGACATAGTCACCGAACTCTAAGTCTTTTTGCGCTTCACCTGGGTTGCGCCAAGACATCATGAAGACGCTGTGCCCTTGCTCAAGCAACCAACGAACCATTGAGTTCTTTTCACGAAGGTCGAGAATGTAGTACTTATTGATGAATGGAGGAACGATCAACAAAGGCGTGGCGTTCACCTGAGGTGTTTTTGGGTAGTATTGAATAAGCTCGAACAGATCATTTTGAAAAACGACATCACCTTCCGTGTTCGCAACATCAACACCTAATCGGAAGGCATTATTGTTGGTCATACGGATCTTGAGGATATCCGCGCTCGCTTCAACGTCAGCTTGTAGCTGCTCTAGCCCATCTAGCAAGTTCTCACCATTGCGCTCAAGCGTTAGCTTCATCAACTCTGGGTTAGTCGCAATGAAGTTACTAGGAGAAAGAGCATTGATAGCCTGACGTGAAAAGAACGCCACACGTTCCTTGGTTTTCTCGTCTATGCCTTCGATTGAATTAATGGTGTCTATATAGCTTTTGCTGAATAACAAATAAGACTGCTTGATAAAGCTGTAAAACGGGTCATTTTTCCACGCTTCATCAATAAAGCGTTTATCACTGCGCTCTTCAGTAATGACGCTTTCGGTATTACCCATCAGTGCGGCATTTTGCCAAATCTTAAGTTGCTGTTCCCACCACTGGGATTGTAACTGAAGGAGAACGGCGGGTTGGTTAGCGGCTTGCTCGAAGATTTTTGACGCATCATCAAAATTCAACTCTTGCATCGCTTGATTTAGGGGAGATTGCGCGGCTTCCTTGTTTTGTTCAAAGTTTTCCCACCATTGCTGGTTTGTTTGTTGAAGTTTAACAAGGTAGTCCGAAAAGAAGTGTTGAAACATAACATGACTCCAATAATCGGAAAATCGCCACCGAGCCTCACAGTAAACACTGTGCTGACTCGATGGCGATTTTATTTATGCAGGTGTAACTGTTTTCAAGTTTTCAGTTGTTAGTGTTTCAACATCTTCTTTGAACTCTTTTGCAGCAGCTTGCATTTTTGAGCTATCACTCATCATCTGTTGAGACAATTGAGTTAGCGCTGCTAGTTGCTGGCTGTTGAACGCCGTTAGGCTAGTCACGTCTTTGATTTCAGTCACTGCTTTCATTTGCGCAAGACCCATGTTCGTGTAAGTCTGCATTGCATTCATTTGCAGTTCTGTCATCGTTTGGACGTTCTTTGCAACCAACTTGTTGAACTTTAAGTACGGTTCAAATTGCTTTTCAGTTTGGTCAGTAATTGTTTTGAAAATATCCGTGTACATAAGTAACTCCTGATGAATACATAGTTTAATAAATTTGTGTCACTATCGTTTCAGCCAACGCTCATCGATTAACTCGCGATGCTTTGAAAAGCTGATCCGATATTTAAGCTTGCTACCGATATATCAGGCTCTAACCTTCAATACCTTTTAGCAAAACAGCGGTTCCCATTCCCCCACCCACACAGAGTGAAGCAACGCCATAAGTCGTTTTCTGTTCAAGCATTTCATGGATGAGTGCAACAATAATTCGATTGCCTGAAGCACCTAAAGGATGGCCAAGCGCGATTGCACCACCATTCACATTGACCTTTGGCTTGAACTCATCAAGCGGTAAGTCATGCTGCTCTGACAATTGGTACATTACGCCAAGAGCTTGTGCTGCAAACGCTTCATTCAATTCAAACAAATCTACTTCTTCTAGAGTGAGATTCGCCTTATCAAGCGTTTTAGAAACGGCTTCTACTGGGCCTAAACCCATAATCTTTGGATCTAATCCAGACTGTGCGTAGCTCGTTAGCTCTACCAGTGGTGTCAGTCCGTATTTCGCTACTGCACTCTCTGAGGCTAAGATGATTGCACTCGCGCCATCATTGATGCCCGAAGCGTTACCTGCCGTAACAGACCCTTCACGGTCAAAAGCTGGACGAAGCTTTTGCAGACCTTCGAATGTCGCGTCTGACTTCGGATACTCATCGGTATCAAAAGTGACGGTTTGTCTGCGCTGCTTAACTTCTACAGGCACGATTTGCTCGTTAAACTTACCCGCCTCTATCGCAGCAACGGCTTTTTGTTGGCTTTCTAAGGCATAGTTATCTTGAGCTAGGCGCGAAATATTCAACGTGTTCGCGATATTTTCAGCGGTCATGCCCATGTGGTAGTGATTAAACGCATCGGTTAAGCCATCACCAACCAGTAAGTCTTTCATTGAGATGTCACCCATTTTGTGACCATTACGAACGCTCGCTGGTACCACAAAAGGAATTTGTGACATCACTTCAACGCCAGCAGCAATAACCACTTCAGCATCTTGTGCTTTGATGTGCGCCGCTGCGTCCATCACTGATTTCATTCCGCTGCCGCAAATCATGTTCACGCCGTATGCTGGTGTTTCCTCAGGAAGCCCTGCATAGATGGAAGCCTGACGAGCAACCCCCATGCCTTGACCTGCCGAAATCACGTTGCCGACGATTACTTCATCAATCGCATCTAACGAAAGATCGACAGACTCAAGTGCACCTTTGATCGCAACGCCAGCCAGTTCACCCGCAGATACGTTTTTTAGCGACCCGGTAAATGCACCAATAGGAGTGCGCTTAGCCGCAACAATAAATACTTTTTCCATCATTCCAACCCCTTCAGTTTCGCCAATTACTGCATGTACAAGCCGCCATTCACAGACAATGTTTCGCCTGTAATGTACGCGCCAGATTCACTCGCTAAAAAGCCCACTGCGTCTGCAATTTCAACAGGTGTTGCTAAGCGTTTCATCGGAATTTGGTTCTTGATTGAATCCAGTACTTCAGGCTTCACTTGCTCAACCATAGGAGTTGCTGTGTAGCCAGGGGCAATCACGTTCACGGTTACGCCGCTACGAGCGCCTTCTGCAGCCAAAGCTTTAGAAAAACCAATCATTCCAGCTTTCGCTGCTGAGTAGTTAGTCTGTCCAAATTGACCTTTAAGACCATTGACGGAAGAGATGTTGATGACACGGCAGTTACCTTTCTCACACATAGGAGCGAACAAAGGTTGAGTCACGTTGAACAGACTGTTTAGGTTTGTTTCAATCACGTCTTTCCACGCTTCGGCATCCATCTTTTTAAAGACGCTATCACGTGTAATACCTGCGTTATTGACTAGTACATCCACCGTGCCTTCTTCTTCTAACAACTTGCTTAAGCTCAGCGCACATTCCGCAGTATTGGTAACATCTAATTCAAACAATCTCACTTGATCTTCGGTGAATTGTTTTTCGTTAAACCAATCCAAGGCACATTGGTAATTTCCAGTAAAATAAGTCGCGATAACACGATAGCCGTCTGCAACTAATTTAGACGAAATTGCTGAGCCGATACCGCCTTTTGACCCTGTAATTAAAGCAAGCTTTTTCATTAATGGTTCCATCCCTTACAAGCAATTAAATAACAATGATGTTAATAAGATAATGTCTTAGCTGATAATTAAACTTTACGTTTTGCTTTAATTAAACCCTACAACTCAAAATCAAAAAGTATTATTACAAATATAAAATATTTTCGTATTATGATTAAAAACTAGACTTGCATCCCAAAATTAATGAAATGTTACGAACATGTAAGTTAACGCAAAGCTCTGATATTAATAAGGTTTATTTAATTTTACTTTTATCAACAAGCAGATAAGCCTTTGTTAATACGCGATAAATCTATATCTCCCAGCTTGTTTCAAGAATAATGCAATGTGGGAATTTGAAATGATTGATCACGAGAATAATAACAAAACTATTATTAGAAATTAATAAATGGTTCCTAATGATTCTATATGAGCTTCAATATAATTAACGTTCTAAATGGGGACGATGAGCATTATGAATAGACAAAAAAGCCCACTCAATCTATGAGTGGGCTTAAGTAAATAGCATTAATAAATTGAGCGTGGGATCTTACTTCGTAAATATTTCATTTTTATTTACATCAAGATAAATTTTGTTTTCAAGGGACAACCCACCACAATAAATAAAATAGACATCTCGATTGCTGTACTTAACAGATTTCACCCATCCGCCTAATTCTTCAAAATCACTTGGGGCACACTCCCCCTCAGAGATCAGTTTAGCCACCGAATTACGGAATTTTTCTTGATGGATCTTGAGGTCATCAGACTTAACCAAATAGGAATCCAATATCTCTTTGCTTTCTTTTTCCGAAATAATGACTTCATCATTCGATAAGCCTGACATAGAGACCCATTCCGCCGTCTGTGGGCCGCCTTCTTTAAGGACTATATAGTCTGAGATACGTGCCCATTCGCCTTGTTTCTCGAGTACCACCACCTTTTCCCCTTTATAGAGGTAATCTGTTATCAAGCCATCAATTTCAGGTTGCTCGACCACTTCAAGCTTTCTCTCCAAAACGTAAAATTCCGTCTGCTCGGGTTCAGGCTGAAGATCCATGATGGGTACAAGGTCAGATTCAGATTGCTCGGTAGCTTCTAACGCCGGCTCTTCCGTTTTCTCTTGTGGGATTGGGTCTTTATTCATGACTAAGAAGTAGTATGCCGCTCCTCCCCCTCCGCCCAATATCAACAACACAAGTAAAGCGATCAGCGCTTTTTTCATCAAATCCACCAGCTCTTCCGTTATAGGTATGTCTCAAGTGTACATCAACTCATGCTGCTGCTCATCTATACTCTCAATAGAGCGCACGGTAAGTAGAGGAAAGTCATGAGTTTTTGGGGGAAAGTTATCATTGTAAGCGTAACTTTGAGTGCCAATGTCGCTCTAGCGAATCATTGTGACCGTGAAAACTGGCAAACACTGTTGGATCGTCAGCTCTCTTTTGAAGGTCGCTATAGTCAGTACACCAAAGAGTTCAACCAAGTTCTTTCAACCTATGAGTCACAGACATTGTTATCTAAACACTTTAATGAAAAGCAGATCATTGAGCTTTGGGCAAAGTACGAAGAAAGGTTTAATGTGCAGCTCAATAGTCATATGAATACCGCGTATGACGTCTCCGAGGTTTTGCTACAACAGGCGTATTTTGTGTCTAGTGAACTTGAAGGCGCTGACTCTCTAGCGTATTCATGGCAAGCCGTCGCCAAACACTGCACCAAAGCAAAACTCCCACGCCAGGCAGAAAGCGCGCAGGTGCACGTCCAAAGCTCACAATCACTCTCCCGAGATCTCCATACACTCAGTGAAAAATTCCGTCAGCTGTCTTCAAAATACCGCAGAGAAGCGACGATGATTGACGAAGCCCGCCACATAAACCAACCAGCAAACGGTGCATCAAACTGAAATCACCATTAGATTCTCTCACTCGTTCGACTGGACTTTTCCGATAAATATGCTCAATCCCATTCATAATATTCTAAGAACTCGTTAATCAAAGCTTTATCAATAGGTTGTGAAAGTAATGTGCTATCTATCAACAATGAAGTTCAATTTCCGACCAATGCAAGCGAGTATGTGAGATGTTCATCACAAAATAGATTTACAAACGCCAGAAAATTGTTATCATGAATCTTCATATAACTTAATAACAAGAAACATTTTGGCTAGGTAATATGCAAAAGACTATGGCTTTCAACTGCTTGAGTAACACGGAATGGACTGCAGAGATAAGAGGTAAACTTTTATCTGTAGCTAAACACATGGAAGAGTTCGGTTCAGTAAGTGAGCTAGAGCTATGTAAGATATTTGGAGAGACAATTTGGAATGACGGCGTGGATTATCATTCACATGCTTTTTCATTCAGAATTAATGCACAAACTGGGGATTGTTCAATCTCTAACTTTAAGTATCACTAAGTTTTGCACCTATCATATACGGAGTACCTTTCACGAGGTGCTCCGTTTTTTATTGCCTGAAGCCTGACACTTAATGGATGATTTTTGATATTGACCGCGCTTCTACTTCAGGAGTAAACCATTTCGTTTTCAGCTCATTCTGCCTTCGTGTTACTGCTCAGAGTTTGGCTTAATCGGTATAAATTGGCAGTGGTGCATTGCCTTTTACTTGTCTTATCGCAAGGTGGGTATGAATATCTTTGACGTTAGAGAGCCTTTGAAGTTTTCTTGTAAATGCCTCGTAGGCCATCAAGTTCGGGCTAACCACTTCTAGCAAATAGTCATAAGCCCCAGATACAACGTGGCAACTGATCACCTCTTCCATCTCTACAACAGCCGCCTCAAACTTATCTATCGACACTTCTTGGTGGTTGTTTAGGCTCACCTCAACAAACACACTCATTGCGATGCCGACTTGTTCTCGTGACAAGCTCACACGATAACCGTCAATAATGCCCTTTTCTTCTAGCCTTTTGACTCGTCTTGCACAAGGCGAAGGTGATAAACCCACTTCATCAGCAAGTTCAGCCGTGGTTAACCTGCCATCTTTTTGTAGCAGTTCGAGAAGATGCCTATCAATTCTATCCATAGTAAATGCCAAACATTAGTTAAATCCGTTAATTATTTGGTGAATATTAGCAGAAATCATCAACGATAGTTCAAGTTTAGCCAAAACTTGCCAACCTGTGGCACACCAACTGTTCCATAATGAGTCATCACCCACTCTCCTTCTATATTATGAATCTTGGCTACTTATCTATTACTGTCACCCTACTCATTTGGGCGAGCTTTTTTCTTTCTCTTAAAGGCGGCGCAAATTCAGATTTAACACCTGCCGATATCGCTCTCACAAGATTTCTCATACCGGCTTTGGTGTTATTGCCTTTGATGTGGAAAGCACGCAGCGCAATTGCCGTCGTCCCTAAACGGTATCTAACGGGTATGTTCGTAGGTAGCGGATTACCTTATCTGCTTGTTGCCGGAACGGCCATGCAGTTTGTTCCGGTATCTCATGGCAGTGCTCTTGTTCCGGGCACGCTTCCTCTGTTCGTTACAGGAATTGCGGTACTCTTTTTTAAGCAGCCACTCAGCCGACATCGTGTTGTTGGTTTAGGTTTGGTTTTGCTCGGCATACTGTTGTTTTTAGGGAGTAGCTTAAGCAGCTTCAACTTCGAATACACCAAAGGTCATTTGTTGTTTTTATGCGGAAGCTTAATGTGGGCGATGTTCACCATCTCAGCCCGTGTCGCTAATCTTAATGCGTTAGTCAGTGCCGGTTTTATTTCTCTCTGTTCTACTTTGCTTTTACTCGTCCTAATCCTGACTGGAACCCTCCCAAGCCACCTAATGGACACACCAATCGCTAATTGGCCCTTCACGGAGCTTGCCGTTCATTCAACAGTGCAAGGCGTTGGGGCGGGTTTAATCGCTGCGTTCACTTACCTTTATGCGGTTAATACCTTAGGGGCTGAACGCTCTGCCGCTTTTGGCAGTGCAACACCCGCAGTGGCAACCTTGTTGGCGATCCCACTATTCAACGAGATTCCTAATGCGATGACTTGGCTCGCCCTTGGTTCTATTTGCATCGGCAGTTTGGTCGCGAGCAACATATTCATGAGAAACGACCAGTCGATGCAGTACCAACCGCCAAGCCATAGCAAAGCCTGATACTGCGTTCAAACCTAAATACAGTTCCCCTAAGCATCGATTTTAGGGCTTGTAGTACACAGATAAGCCTGCCAACGCAGGCTTATCTAAAATCTGCTTTTTCTAAACTCGCTTCTCCATTAAACTGTCCGACCTTTTTGCAGATCCAAGAGAACACCATGCAACGCGACTACACCTTAAATTGCTTAATCACCATGCCTCGCCATGAACTAGAAGAATTTAGTTTAAGAATGATTCATCGCCTTGTACCTGAAGATGCAATGACGGAATTGTTTACGTTCGAGCAAGAAGAAGTCACCAGCGAAGAACGCATGCAATCAGCGAAATTTGACGCAATGCTTCGAATGACAGCTATCGCGCTTGGTGAAGTAAACCTAGCCTTCTCAGAGTCGGATAACTCGCAACAGAACATCGAGCGAATGACTCGCCTACTGCTTTGGCACTTCTACTCAATTTCTTTCAACCTTGAAGAAGCAATCGCAATCGAAGTGCACTGTGAGAAAGTAGAAAAGATCTTAAAGAACGCACCTAAAGATGCGTTTGGCTGGGTTAAAGAATTAACTGAGCTGCTTCACTTCTACGCGAAAGTGAACGAAGGTAACGAAGACAGAAAAGACGCTTAACGTTACTTCTACGTAAGTACACATCAAGCTAAATCGAAGGCAGATAGAGCTATACCGAAGGCAAGTAAAAGCTTTGCTGAAAGGAGTTCTCTGCCTTTGTTGTTTCTAGCACACTGTGATGCAACATCAGTATCGACTGCGCGATCTTGGTTCCTATTCCCAAAGAACCATTCGGCGCTTCCAGTTCAACCTCATTATGAATCACCACCTTCACCCGTTTGGAATCCGCTTCAAAACCAACATCTAACGACACCACAGTGCCACTTGGGCTATGCCTCAATGCATTATCTAACAGATTCAAAATCAACCTCTCAAGCAGATCACTGTCACCCACAGCCTTGATTCCAATAGGCATATTAATGTTCAACTCAACATTTTTATGGCGATATTTGCTTTGTATCGTTTCTAAGCATTCGCTCATCAGCCCATTGAAATCGATTGAAGCGTATTGATATGTGGGTACCGGGTTATCTTTCTTGGCGCTATCTAACAGCGAATGGAGCTGTTCAGATAACTTGTTGCCATTGCGATATGCCACATCTATGAGTGGATCCGAATGTGGGTTTTGAATCCTCCACGTTTCTAGATACCCCAATACACTCGACAATGGCGTTTTCAAATCATGACTGAGCTGTAATAAGCTTTGTCTTCGATGTGACGACTGATATTCAAGTTGCAAAAATTGCTGTTGAATGTGCTTCGCCATCAACTGATACGAGCGTGCAATCGGCACCAATTCTGGTACTTGATGAATGAAGTTCGGGTCCAATCGAAAATCTTGCTCTGCTTGTTGTTGCAGCTTGCTTGTAACTTCTTCGATAGGGTTTAAGAGGCTGCGCTTCACGAGCAGGTAAGCCCCAATCGCAAAACCTAAGATAGAGATCAGCATAAGTCCTGCTAGCGCCATATAAGGTGTGTCGACTTGCGAATTAGCAATCACGGTATGGCGATTACTGCCAATCAACACATACAGATACCCAACTGTTGAACCCAACTCTTCAATCGCAGCAACGGAAAACACCTTACGAGAATCAGGATTGATAGGGTCTTCGCCAAGAATCGGATAAGGCTCGTCGTTTAAAAATTGTCTAATGGGTGCTAAGTCTATCTGGCTTGCCAACACAGTGCCTTCTGGCGCAGCGTGCGTCGTGATATTTCCTTGGCTGTCGAGAAAATAAATGTCGAAATCGGGACCAATCAACATCAAGGTATGAAATATGGATTTAAGGGCTTTGGGGTTGTAGTCAGTCCCTATCATCAGAGGGTTATCATCGCGCATATGAACCGCGAGCTCTTTGTGTAAGCTCTGCTTAGTTCTTTGTTCTATGGTCTCTTTTTGCCAATTATAGGTATAAGCAATCACCACACTCACGAGCAGAAACCACAAACTGGTGAACAACACTAAACGCGATTTGAAACTCATGTTCTCTCCTCGATGGCTCTTAGGTCTTACTGGCCTTTTAGTAAACTTCGGACGCGACACATAGGCCTAAGCTTTCGACTCAAACTTATAACCAACACCCCAAACGGTTTTAATGAAATCATCATCACTATTCGGCATCGCAAGCTTGGTTCTTAGACGGTTGACTGTGCTACACACGGTATGGTGATAGCCAGAGTGATGAGTATTCCAAACATGATCGAGCAGCTCGTCTTTGCTATACACACGCCCCGGGCGGGTTGCTAAGAAATGAAGTAAGGTAAACTCGGTAGCTGTCAGCGGTACGTCTTGGTTATTGAGTGACACCTGATGGCGTTCAGGTTGAATAGTGAGCACACCAAAATTCATAATCGATTCTGCTGTCACAACCTCTTGAGTCGCTGATTCGACATGGCTTAAACGGCGAAGCACGTTCCTCACTCTTGCTTGAAACTCGAGAACGCTGAAAGGTTTCGTTATGTAGTCATCAACACCGGCTTCTAAGCCTGACACCTTATCTAACTCAGCGTCTCTTGCGGTTAGCATGAGTACTGGCGTCCAATCCTCTTGCTGACGCAACATTCGACAGAAATCGAGTCCGTCACCGTCTGGTAAGCCACGATCCAGTACGATCAAATCGAAATGACCCTCTTTATAGAGCGCCTGAGCCTTTTCAATCACATTAGCTCTGATTACGTTATGCCCTTGGAACTTAAGATGCATCTGCACCAGTTCAGCCAAGTCATCATCGTCTTCAACCAACAATATGTTTGCCATCAAATTTACCGCAGCACTATTCATGATCCCTGCTCTATTCTGAGTCCGCCCACCTTTCAATTGACCGGAACAGAGCAGGAATTCTTTCATCGTGCTTTCAACCTGTTACTGAGTTCGAGTAATGGTGATTCTTGCACCGGGGTTAAGGAAACGATGATTTGCACTTAAAGTAGAAGTCGTAAGGCCATCATCTTGGCTGATTACGCCAGAGTGAAAACTCACTATATCGGTGTCGTCTCGTGTGGTATTAAAACCTTCACCACCGCCTGCTGGTCCCGGAATGGTTGCAGCAAGCTCATCGTTCAGCTCAGTTCCCGAATCCCAAACATTCATGTTCATGGTAAAGGTATCACCCACCGCTAATGACTTGAGCGATAATCCGGATTCGCCGACAAACGCATCATTGGTGTTCACCAACATGGAAGCAACTGAGATATACCCTTCTTGATTTGGGTCGACACGAATCGACACCGTGTCTTGCTCACCTGAAAGAATCAGTCCATTGCCTGAGATGCCTTGATAAACATTGGCGTCACTGTCACTGAGCGCAAGCAATTGTGCATTACTACCCCCTTCCGCCAAGTATTCCAGATCGACAGAGGCACTTTGCCCAACTTCAAACAGATCAAAATTCGTATTGTGAGTCAACACCGCGAGTGGTGACATTGGTTGATTGGGGGTGAGGTTAGTAACACTCACATCATAGCGATAGTAATCGTCGTCATCGTCCGGACAACCCGCTAACACAGCTACTGA
Source organism: Vibrio sp. 10N.247.310.98 (assembly GCF_041467395.1). Lineage (NCBI taxonomy): Bacteria > Pseudomonadati > Pseudomonadota > Gammaproteobacteria > Vibrionales > Vibrionaceae > Vibrio > Vibrio sp. 10N.247.310.98. Next base: position 12,158 of record NZ_JBFSUL010000026.1, read on the forward strand.
TGCAGCGATAAATAGAATTCTAGCTTTCATACATCCCCCTTACTTCACAACAATGGTGATAGTTGCAACAGGGTTTAACCATCGATGGCTACTGCTATCGAGGTCACTGATGCCGCCCGCCGCATCACCATCACCAATGTTACCTGGATGAATATGAACCTTAGCGTTTGATACTGCCGTTTCTACACCTGTGCCACCAGCGCCAAAGGTAATGAATGGAGGGTTCGGCATACTGCCCGCCAGCTCATCATTGGCTTCTGTGCCTGCGTCATAACCATTTAGAGTCGCTTTGTAGGTGCCCGCTTGAGTTGGGATCTTCCAGCTATCTAGACCAACAAAGCCGTCGTTTGTCGGCAGCAACATTGCACCCAATGATAGGTACTCTAAATCACCAGTACTGATATCAAACGTAGTTGCGACGCCTGGATTGAGGATGCCGGCCGCTGGGTTCTCAACCACCACGCCTCCCGCGTTGGCAATGACACCAGATAAACCTGAAATATCGCCACCTTCGGCCATGGACTCTAGTTCCGAAGAAGCCGTTTCACCCGTTCTAAACATGAACAAGCTTGAGTCATGAGCCGCCGCTAAGATAGGCGTAAAGTAGATCCCTTTCGTTGCATTAGTGACAGTGACTTCAAGCTCAGCAGCCTGAACTTGAGCCGCTCCGAAGGCCAACATAGCCGAGCTGATCACTAAGCTGATTTGAGTACGTTTATTCATTTTGATTCCATCCTTTATCGAGTCCTATCGTTGCCAACAAAACGAATAACAGCGATATACCGTTACCTTTGCCAGAACGAACTGTGGTGTTGTTGACTCTAAGAATAACGATCAAATCTATCAGCAACTTCATTGAATTCTCATAAAACTCTCACAAGTTTATCCAAACTTATTACTGCAAATAAAAATAGCGATAAAGTACTAATATTTAATCGAAAAATATCAATTTATCATTTACGTCAGAAGGGATAGAAAAGAAGATAAAGAATAGAAATGGAACGAATAAAACGCAAAAAGGCCGAATCGATTTAACGATTCGGCCTTTATTCTAGCGTACTGTTGTTACTCTTTCCTAAGCCGTATTTGGCCTTTCAATCGAGCTAACAACACAACATCAAATTAGAACGCGTAGTTTGCGTCAATCAGTTCGCTAACTTCCACTTTGCTTACTTCAGCACGAGCTTCAAGCCATTGAGCAACTTGCAGTTGTTCTGCTTCTGTTACTGAACGGTAGCGCTCAATTGAGCATAAGAAACCTTCAAACAGCTCAAGGCCGCCGCCACCAAAGCACAGACCGATGCTGTCGATGAAATCAATGAACTCATCAATGAACACATCGTATTGATCAAAATCAGTAATCGATGTCTTGCAGCTTACTTCAAAACCCAGAATCGCGAATTCACCTAGGTATAGCTTTTTGCGTAGGCGACGATTTTTGTTTTCGATTTTATCTAATTTCATAACTGCCTCTCTTTTCGTTTGATAAAGCATTTATACACAGTTCCACATCAATCCCCAAGAGTTTTGTATTACACAAGGGTGTTAATGGCAAAAATCGTGCTACAGAAACAAAACCTTAATCAAATCTATAAAAATCTGTCACTTAACTGCTTCACGATTAGTCACACATTGACCCAACTTATTAACCAATTAGTTAGTAGGTGGGTAAGTCATGAATAACGAATAATAAAATCAGCCAATAGGAAGCAGTAAAGATGAGCAAGGAAACATTTGATAGCACTCGTTTTAATAAGAGCAAAAACAAACCCTTCGAAGAAGTTTTAGATGCGAACCTTTCAAGAAGAAATGTTCTCAAAGGCGGTTTAGGCATCAGTGCAATGACGGCGTTTGGTGCTTTTGGTTTAGCAGGCCACAGCACAGCGCACGCGGCGACAGCATCATCTAGCGCACCGCAAAAAAGCACTGCTACACTTGCATTCGAATCGGTTAAAGGCTCACTGACAGACAGTGTCGTTGTGCCAAAAGGCTATACAGCACAAGTATTGGTTCCTTGGGGTACTCCACTTAACAAGCAAGGCAATGCTTGGTTAAAAGATGGAACCAACAACGCACAAGATCAAGCAAACTCACTGGGCATGCACCACGACGGCATGCACTTCTTCCCGCTTAATGGCAACAGCAACGACGGTTTGTTGGTGATTAATCACGAATACATCGACCAAAAAGCACTGCACGCTAATGGTCCTACATACGATGAAGGCAACCGCCCTAGCCTTGATGAAGTACGTAAAGAGATCAACGCACACGGCGTGAGTGTGGTTCGTGTAAAACTTGAAGGCAACCAATGGGTGATGGTCGATAACGATCCTCTGAACCGCCGCTACACAGGCGCGACCGTAATGGATCTGTCTGGTCCTGTTGCACACAGTGAATTTACCAAAACCAAGTTCTCACAAGACGGCAGCCAAGCTCGTGGCACGTTGAACAACTGTGGTAATGGCTACACACCATGGGGCACTTACCTAACGTGTGAAGAAAACTGGCCGGGTTATTTCGTTAACAAAGGCGAGACAACACCAGCGCAAGAACGTATTGGTATCGCTACCGACAAAACACGTTACGGTTGGGACACGCTTTCTGGTGACAAACAAGAACGCCTAGACGAATTTGCTCGCTTTGACGTAACACCAACAGGTGAGTCAGCAATGGACGATTACCGTAACGAAGCACACGGTCACGGCTACATTGTTGAAATAGACCCATACACAGCAAACTCTCGCGCTAAGAAACGTTCTGCACTGGGTTGTTTCCGTCACGAAGGCTGTACGTTTGGTAAGTTGACCGAAGGCGAGCCAATCGTATTCTACTCTGGTCACGATTCTCGCTTTGAATACCTATACAAATTTGTTTCTGAAGAGAAATGGGACCCGCGTGACGCAGAACCGAGTAATCGCCTAAGTGCGGGTGACAAGTACATGGATAAAGGCACGCTGTATGTGGCTAAGTTCAACGATGACGGTTCAGGTACTTGGCTACCACTAACGTTGGGCAGCAAGACTACAAACGGCGGTAAGCTAGGTGATTCATTTGACTCTCAAGCAGCGCTTATCATCAATACAGCAGGCGCTGCCGACCTTGTTGGTGCAACGCCAATGGATCGCCCTGAATGGTGCTCTGTTGACCCAATGACGGGTACGGCTTACCTAACGCTGACTAATAACAACAAGCGTAAAGAAGCGAACTCTGCGAACCCTCGCGTAGACAACAAGTTCGGTCATGTTATCCGTTGGGATGAAGGCAAAACGGCAGGCGAGTTCGATTGGGATATCTTCGTATTTGGTTCACCAGCAGTGGAAGACAAGTCTATTAACCGCTCTGGTCTAACAGACATGAACCAATTCGCGAGCCCTGACGGCTTAGCGTTTGATGCTCGTGGCATCTTGTGGATTCAGACAGATAACGGCGCAGACGAAGTAACTGGCTACACCAATGACCAAATGCTGGCAGTGGTTCCATCTCAGTTAACGGATGACAACGGCAACAGTGCGGTGATTGATGCAAACAACCAAGCACAGCTTAAACGCTTCTTTGTGGGTCCAAACGGTTGTGAAGTGACTGGCTTTACCATCAGCCCAGATTTCAAATCACTGTTTGTGAACATTCAACACCCTGCAAACTGGCCATCGTCTGAAGATGCAACAGCACAAACTCAAGGCAATGTTCGTCCAAGAGCATCTACGGTTGTGATTCGTCGTGAAGACGGCGGTGAAATCGCGGTTTAATACGCAAATCTAGCTAAGATCAGAAACATTTCTGTTATCTAGTTTCTGTTCGCTAGCTCAGTAAAATCAAAAAGAGCGATAAGGCCAAATGCCCTATTGCTCTTTTTATATTCTATGCATTCTTCGGTTTAAGTAAGGAACCAAGCCTTAAAAACTTATCATCATCCAAAGAGCTCGTCATACCAAGCTCTAGTCATCCTCGAGAAGGAGGGACGACTGAGTCGGAGATCTCTAACCGTTATCGCTTTTCAGAATTAACTCACGAACAGCCACACACCAACACCCATCATCAACGTACCAGCAATACGGTTCATCAACTTAACGTTATCCGCCTTGCCGAGCATATGTTTTAAGCTCTTACCGCCGGTCGCGTATAAAGTCATGCAAACAAACTCAGAAACCAGAATGATCGACACGAGAATGAGTAACTGCGGTGCTAAGTCTTTATTGCTGTTAATAAAAGGAGGCAATAACGAAATCATGAATGCCCAACCTTTCGGATTCGCGATAGCTGTCACGAAGCCTTGAACCACCAAGTCCCAATCATTGCTGACTTTTGTTGTTTGGTTGTCAGTACTGATCGCCAGCTTGCCTCTCGAACACCACATCTGAACACCTAAATAAAACAGGTAACCTGCGCCAACAAATTTAAAGCCCGTAAATAGCCATGGGTAGTTCAACATGATCGAAGCGATACCCAATACCGCAGCAATAGAAACCACAGCGACACCAGCCAACTCACCGATCATCATCCATAATGTACGCTTGTATCCAACACTCATCCCCAGTGTCAGAGCTAAAGTCATACACATACCGGGCGTGATTGACACGAAGAAAAACGTGGGAATAAAAGCCCAAAGTAGTGCGCTATCCATATTATTACCTTATCGACTTATTTTTATTTAATAGTTCTTGTTTCTTGATCGGGCTTGAAATGAAGCGAGGTTGAAACGAAGCAGTAATGACAATAAACAATATTGCGATCAATACAAACAAAAAGAGCCACATAACAGTGGCTCTTTTTCATTACCAACCGTAATTTTACTTACGACGGTTTTTAATTCGCTTCATCATAGTCAAACGACGTTCAGCGCTTGCTTGATCTTGTGGCTCTTCGTTCGCGTTGTTCTTACGACCCTGACGGTTTTTGTAAGCCGATTTAGTGTTCAGCTTCTCGATGTAAGCATCACGTTTCTTCGGTTCGTAACCCGGTTGTTCAACACGGCGAATACGTTGTTGAATCAGTTTTTCAACTTGAACAACAGTCAGCTCTTCTTCGCGGTTAACGAAAGAGATTGCGTGACCTTGTTTACCAGCACGACCTGTACGGCCAATACGGTGAACGTAATCTTCCGCTAGGAAAGGCATGTCGTAGTTAATTACGTGTGGTAAGTCTTCGATATCAAGACCACGAGCTGCAACGTCGGTTGCTACCATCACACGTGCTCTACCTTCTTTGAAATCATCCAAAGCACGACGACGAGCACTTTGCGCTTTATCACCGTGACAAAGTACCGCTTTAATACCGTCAAGCTTAAGCTCTTTAACTACATCATTCGCTGTTTCTTTATAGTTCACGAACACAAGCACTTGGCGCCAGTTTTTACGGCCAATAAGCTCAGAAAGCAGTTCAGTTTTACGTTCTTGATCCACTGGGTAAACCACGTGACCAACAGTAGCAGCCGTAGAGTTTTCGCGCTCAACACTAATACGTTTTGGTTTACGCAGAATATCAACAGACAGTTGGTTTAACTGAGTAGAAGTCGTTGCAGAGAACATCATGATTTGCGGTGATGTTTCTACATCCAACATGATCTTACGAACGGCATTGATAAAGCCCATATCAAGGATACGGTCAGCTTCATCAAATACTAGGAATTCTAGGTTAGCAATAGACACGTTACCCGCTTCTAAGTGCTCTTCTAAACGGCCAGGGGTTGCAACCAAAATATCCACACCCAGTTCTAGTTGACGAACTTGTGAAGACATCTTGTTACCACCGTAAACCGCAGAAACGCTTAGATCCGTGTATTTAACGTAGTCTTTAATGTTTTGAGCGATCTGCGCAGCAAGCTCACGAGTTGGAGCAAGAATAAGGCCGCGAGCCGTTCCTCTAGACGCTTTTTTACCGCTGTTCAAAAGGTGTTGAATAACAGGCAATGAAAATGCCGCTGTTTTACCCGTGCCGGTTTGAGCAGTAGCAAAAATATCATGGCCTTTACGAGCCATTGGAATCGCTTTTTGTTGAATTGGAGTGAGTTTTTCATAACCACACTCAGTCAACGCTTTGACTAATTCAGGAGCAAAACCTTGAGAGGAAAATGACATTGTTACGGGTTCCTTAAGCAGACAGCCTACATTCTTATTTCAGCCGAGCACTATAAAGTAATTAGAGTGATTTATCTCACATTTATCGTGATATAACGCAAACTTTCTCATTTAATCTGGTGTTTATCCCGCCTTCAACGAAGTAAACACCAAGATCCTTGGTTCAAACAGCAAAAACAGGGCTATTTGATGCCACACAGCTTGAGTAGAATCTGCTCGAGATCGCCCCATGGCATGAGCTGCGAGTCGATCACTTCAAGACGAGACTCAAAGCCATCAAGGGAAATTTCATTCACTGACACCACTTGATTCGCCACGTTAAACGCATAGCAACCTTGGTCAGTATTCACCACGGCTTTTACACGCTCAGCCGTTAGCTCCGACAACATTGAGAATAGCGCATCGAAGTCGAACTTATGCTCTGCGCCAAACAACCAACCACAACTAAAATAACCCTGCCCTTTATTCTCTTTACGGATAAACGCTTCACCGGGAGGCAGTTGGAATTGAGGCTCTTGTTCAGCGTGGTCATGATGATGCGCTTCAAGATGAGAGGAAGCACTGCCGTATACTCTTTCAATGTCCAACACTTCCAATGGCACTTCACCATCGTGAATTAGCTTATGGAAGACTTTTGCTGACGTTTGATCCGTCACCCAATCATTGAACACATCGATGTCTTCAGAATGAACAAGGTCAACCTTAGTACCAAGAATCACATCTGCACTATTTAGTTGATCATTAAAATTCTGATTCGAGGTGTACTTTTCATTAGACAGATTTCGTGGGTCAACCAAACCAAGCGTCGCTTTTAAATCGACATATGGTGTGTACTGATCGGAAGTCAGTGTCGCTATAACCTGTTTAGGGTGACCAAGCCCTGTCGGCTCAATCAATAAACGGTCTGGCTTTTGGCGAAGTAAGGCATTAATACCCACTGACATAGGCACGCCCGCAGTACAGCACATGCATCCACCCGGCACTTCTTTAATCAAAGCGCCTTGATCTGTCATCAATGCACCGTCAATGCCGATTTCCCCGAATTCATTAACCAGAACAGCCCAGTTTTCATTCTCAGGTTTATTTTTTAGCAGGTTCAAGATGGCTGTCGTTTTACCAACACCCAAGAAACCCGTAATGATGTTTGTAGGAACTTTTTTAGTCATATCAGTTCTCCTTTTTAAGGGAGTATATACTCAATCACCAAAAAGTTGACCCCAATCGATTGTTTACACTGAGATTCGTTAATAGAGGTTGGCGCGAAAATAATCAGAAGAGATAAAGCAGTAGAAGCGGAATGAGGAAATGGGATGCTCCAGACGAACTAAAGGCGTACTTACTCAGTACGCCTCACCCTCGTTACTCAATCGTGAGTTCGCGAATCAGGAAGCCTTAAATATCGACCTGAACATTTAACGAGGAACTAAAACTTTGTTTCTGAATCCATCCAAATTGTGTGTAAAACCTCACTTCTCCTTGCGGTTCGTTATGTTGCTTTACAATTTAACTATGGTTCATTTTTGGGGATATTCAAGCCACCACCAGAGAATCGATCAAAATTGTGACGGCGATTCCACAATTGCCCATAGATTCCATTTATGTAACACGTACATTCCATAAATGAAATTCAACTTTTCATCTTTGCTGCTATAGGATATGCAGAGGACGCGTATAATTTATGACAACCCCGCCTTAACCCATTCAGGAGCCTTATCTCAATGACCAGAAGAGAGAAAATTAAGCAATCCTTATTAGCCAAAATGCCAAGGGATGCTATTAATCAATTTCTCTCAAGAGATAAGACACCCGCTTCCGTTCTCTTTCTTTCTTGTATTGTAGGTGTACTTGCTGGCGTAGTGGGTACCTATTTCGAAGTCGCGGTTCATTTCATCACAGAAACTCGTACCGATTGGCTTAAAGATGAAATCGGTAGCTATTTACCCCTTTGGTTGGCCGCTTTCCTTATTAGTGCTGCATTTGCCTTTATTGGTTACTTCCTCGTTCACCGCTTTGCTCCAGAGGCTGCAGGCTCAGGCATCCCCGAAATTGAAGGTGCGATGGACGGTATGCGCCCTGTTCGATGGTGGAGAGTATTGCCAGTAAAATTCTTTGGCGGCATGGGCGCGTTAGGCTCTGGTATGGTTTTAGGTCGAGAAGGACCAACCGTTCAAATGGGCGGCAGTATTGGTCGCATGGTCACCGATATCTTTCGAGTCAAAGACGATGACACTCGCCACTCACTGTTGGCTTCAGGTGCCGCAGGTGGTTTGGCCGCCGCATTCAATGCACCACTGGCTGGCATCATGTTTGTAGTCGAGGAGATGAGACCACAGTTTCGCTACTCTCTCATATCAATTAAAGCCGTCATCATCTCAGCGGTTTCAGCTAACATCGTTTTTCGATCAATCAACGGACAATCTGCCGTTATCACTATGCCTCAATACCAACCGCCTGAACTGGATGCTCTGTGGTTATTCTTGTTGTTAGGTGTGTTGTTCGGCCTGTTTGGTGTGATTTTCAATAAGCTGATTACACTTTCGCAAGACCTGTTTGTGGCAATACACAAGAATGACCGTAAACGCTACTTAATAACAGGTTCCCTGCTGGGCGGTTGCTTTGGCTTATTGCTGCTCTATATACCGGAGTTGACTGGCGGTGGTATTGGTATCATCCCGAATATCACTAATGGCAACTACAGCGCAAACGTGCTGCTGTTAATCTTCTTAGGGCGCGTGCTCACCACGCTACTTTGTTTCGGCTCTGGTGCACCGGGTGGCATCTTTGCACCAATGCTTGCTCTAGGAACGCTCTTTGGTTACGCGTTTGGACTTATCGCGGCGGCATTCTTTCCTGAACTGAATATTGAACCGGGTATGTTTGCAATTGCTGGCATGGGAGCATTATTTGCCGCCACCGTGCGAGCGCCTATCACGGGTATTCTGTTGGTTATTGAAATGACCAATAACTACTATCTCATCCTACCGTTGATCATCACCTGCTTGGGCGCAGTAATCATTGCTCAAATGTTAGGTGGGCAGCCAATTTACAGTCAGCTGCTTAACCGTACGCTGAAAAACGAGAAGCTAAGACAACAAGACCTCCCTCAGCAAGAGGAAGTATGTTAATTACAAATGACTCATGAAACAAAAGCACACATTCAACGTGCTTAATCTCCCGATTCCGTATCAAAATCAAAAAAGCAAACGTTAAACTTGGTATCATCCACTCAAAATTAGTTGAGTGCCCTCAAAATCTATTGATGAAAGGCCTACACACTCTAACTAAAGCAAATATTCTAAAAGTCTTTAATTAACTAAGTCGGAGTAAGTCGTTGAACTGGAGAAGATTAACCCAAGTAAAAAATGTGCCGCCATCTCAGGCGTCTTTAGCACTTGGCGTTATTGGGTTAGGACAAGCTTGGGCGTTATATATCCCGGGCATTGGTGAGATAATTCGTCCCTACCTCGCTGCATTCGGCGCGCTATTATTGCTGCCTGTTTTACTGCGCTATTTAACGAGCTTTAATACCTTCCTTAATGACATTCGCCACCCGTTAAGTGGAAGCTTGATGGCACCAATGAGCATGGCTTTATTGATTCTGTGCGACTATTTAGCCGAGATATCGCCAGCTATCGCCTATCCAGTTTGGTTCTGCGCGCTATTGCTGCACTTTACCATGATGGTGTTGTTCTTTAGTTTTCAGATCATCAACTTCAAAATGTCGAACATTGTACCGAGTTGGTTTCTGTATCCGGTCGGTTTGATCAGCAGCTCCTTAGCAGGCACACAGTTCGGGCACACTGTATTTTCAGAAACACTTGCTGTCACTTGTATTGGTATCTATTTCCTTATGTTGCCAGTGGTGTTGTACCGCTTGGTGTTCGAAGGCAATCTTCCTCGCCGAGCAAGACCAACACTCGCTATCATGGCAGCTCCGGTTAACTTATCTTTAGCCGCTTACTTGGTTAACTTCGACAACCCAGACCCAATTCTAACAGGTGCATTGTCGGGCATTGCCATCACCATGACTCTGTTAATTTACTTGTGTTACATCCGCCTAATGCGTTTGAAGTTCCAACCTTCAATTGCTGCCGTCACCTTCCCATCCGTTATCAGCGCTATTGCCATGCATCGTCTAACCACATTTTTCGGCGCGGAATACCCACAATGGTACTGGCTGCACAAGTTCGGATTCTTTGAGCTAACCATCGCCACCATCCTAGTAATTTGGGTCGCAGGTGGTTACGTGAAAATGTACTGGCCTGAATTTTTTGATTCCGACTACATGTCTAAGAAGGTGAAACGTTCTTAGATAGAAGCGAAAAGATCTTAGCTGAACCATCGTGTTTTGCAGTAGTCGATGATGTCAGACAAAACCAACCAAACCCAAAAAGGCCTCACACTGTGAGGCCTTTGAATAGGCAAGGTTTTAAATAGATCAGGCGAGTGTTAACACAACTACCTTGAGCTCTTAGAAGTTAGCGTGAGGGCCGAATACTTCGTAGTGAACGCGTGAACGATCAACTTTGAGTGCGTCTAGTTGTTCCACGATGTTCTTCATGAAACCAACAGGACCACATATGTAGAAATCGCTCTCTTCAAAGCCTTTAGTATCAGAGATAGACGCTAGATCCATTTGGCCTTGATGCGTGTTTTCACATGCAGATTCGTCTTTGTTCATGTACCACGTTTTCGCTTCCCAACCTTTGTCGGCAACAATATCTTTAACACGAGTCGTGAAAGAGTGTTGGCCTACGTTCTCACAAGCGTGAAGGTAAAGTACTGGCTCGTTTTTATCTACCGTGTTTAGGAACTCAAGCATAGACTGCATTGGCGTTACACCAACACCTGCAGAGATAAGTGTTACTGGCTTGTTGCGCTCTTGATACATGAAGTCACCCGCTGGTGCGTATAGGCTAACCTCATCACCAACAGCAACCGTATCGTGTAGGTGGTTAGATACAACGCCTTGTGTCTCTTGGCCTTGTCCTTCACGTTTAACAGAAATACGGTATTGCTTGCCGTTTGGCTTATCAGACAGTGAGTATTGACGAATCTCGCTGTATTGAGAGCCTTCTGGTTTCACTTCGATACCGATGTATTGACCTGGTGTGTAATCCAGAACTTCACCGCCGTCTTTTGGCTGAAGGATAAAGCTTGTTACTAGCGCTGACTCTTCGATTTTGTCTGCAATCACAAACGCACGCGCTGCTTCCCAACCACCAACAGCTTGCTTACGCTGTAGGTAAAGTTCAGCTTCACGATCGATGAATACTTGCGCCAAGAATAGGTAAGCGGCTGTCCATGCTTCTTCCACTTCTGGAGTAAAGGCGTCAGCAGCTAGTTCACGTAATGTCTCAATCAGGTGCAAACCAACAATTTGGTAGTGCTCTGGTTGAATGTTAAAGCTTGTGTGTTTCTGAGCAATACGTTCAACGGCAGTTGTTAACGCTGCTAGATTTTCAATGTTCTTTGCATATGCCGCGATAGCTTCAAACAGTGCTACGCCTTGGCGACCTGTTCTTTGGTGAGTCATATTGAAGATATCTTTCAACTCAGGGTTATGCGTGAACATACGTTGATAAAAATGCTGAGTTAAAGCTGGGCCTGCGCTCTCAAGTAGAGGAATAGTAGATTTGATGATTTCGATATGTGCATTGTTAAGCATGAATTTACTCCGAACACTGAGCCTTATGACCTATATGTCATTTTGACTACTAAAAATTAAGAATGACTTATCGATTTTCTGAAACCTTAGTTATTTTTAGAAACTGAGTTATTTTGACTCGTTTTCATTTCAAAAAATCGCGAAACCTGATTAATGCAACCTGATTGATTGAGATCAAGAATAGTCTGTTTAATCAGCGCTATAATTGGGCTTCTCTGTATCTTCTGCACAATCAGTGCCAACTTTATCAATCCCCGTCATTACTGGTTTTCTTCTCAAAACTCATCTTATAAAAATGTCAAAAAGACCTTTTTTTTAAGTCAATAAGACTCTATTATGTAGATAAACACACACAGTTAGAGTTTTTTATGCAAGATATCTCCGCATCTACCCTCATGGAAATGACCATTGGCCTCGCAAGTGGTGTCAACGATCAAGATCGTTTCAATCGCCTGATCGATGCCATTCGCAAAACCATAACGTGTGATTGTGTCGCGCTTTTAAGCCTTCAAGGCGACACGCTAGTACCTATCGCAATGCAAGGGCTCAGCCGAGATACATTCGGTCGTCGCTTTATCATTTCAGAACACCCACGATTTGAAGAGATCTGCGCGTCTCGCTCTCCTGTTCGTTTCGATGCTGACAGCTCCCTACCCGATCCTTTCGATGGTTTGCTTATTGACCATGATGGCGATTTACCAATGCATGCTTGTATGGGCTTGCCTTTGCTATTTGGCGACAAGTTATTGGGCATTCTGACTCTAGATAGCTTGAAACCTGATGTCTTCGCGAATATTCCGGCGCGTAACCTTGAAGTGCTGGCGGCTATTGCAGCCTCAACCATGCAGATGGCACTGACCTTCTCGCAACTTGAGCATCAAGCAAAACAGTCAAAGCAATTACTCGAAGAATTGAACGTAGAAGCGTGGGAACGTGACGGCGGTGAGTTGATTGGTAACAGTGACACCATGGTCGCGCTTAAGAACGACATCGCTGTTGTAGCTCCATCTGAGTTTAATATCTTGATTCATGGTGACACCGGGGTTGGTAAAGAGCTTGTGGCTCGCACCCTGCACCACCAATCTCAACGTAAACGTAACCCACTCGTCTACGTAAACTGTGCTGCAATTTCTGAAAACTTAGTAGAGAGTGAACTGTTTGGTCACGTTCGTGGCGCGTTCACTGGCGCAGACAAAAACCGCTTAGGTAAATTTGCTTTAGCCGATGGTGGCACACTGTTCCTTGATGAGATTGGTGAATTGCCTTTGGCCGCTCAAAGTAAGCTCCTACGTGCGCTGCAAAACAACGAAATCCAACCGGTTGGCCAAGACAACATTCAAACCATTGATGTGCGAGTATTGGCAGCGACAAACCGAGATCTAAAACAAGAAGTTGAAGACGGTCGATTCAGAGCCGATTTGTACCACCGATTGAGTGTGTATCCTATCGCGGTGCCAGCACTGAAAGATCGTGGTGACGACATCAGCCTATTAGCGGGTTTCTTCTTAGAACAAGCGCGTCGTAAGCTTGGTATCAACCAAGTTAAGTTCCGCTCCGACGTTCTTTCTTTCCTAAACCGTTATGGTTGGCCGGGTAACGTGCGTGAACTTGAGCATGTGATCAGTCGTTCCGCATTGAAAGCGTTAGCGCGCAGCACCAATAAAAACCTGGTGACAATCACCAAGGAAGATTGTGGTCCTCTAGACCAAGATCAGCCAATTGCGACGACTCAGGTGAAAAACACACCATTATCGACACCAACGATCGACCTTTCTGCAGGGCTACGTGGTGCAACGGACGATTTTCAACGCAGTATCATTACTGAGGTGTTGGAAGATGCCAACTTTAACTGGGCACAAGCAGGGCGAGTTCTGAAAACAGACCGAGCAAATCTGACTCGACTGTCTAAGCGTTTAGGGCTAAATGTGGCTAAGTCTCATACGATCGAACGGACAAAATAGATATTAGCGGTTTGTTGCGAGCATCTGACAAAACTTGTGTATATAATGCTGCAAATTGTAACGCTAATTTTAAATATGTAGAGAGAGTTATGAAGTTTATCCGTTGGTTCTTAGGTCGTGTCATCTTGTTATTGAATTTTGTTTTCAGCCCACGTGGTGTGAAGCGTTCTCAAGAAGAACAAAGCAAAGTAAATGAGCAAGCAAAAACGCACACGTTATACCAATTCGAAGCGTGCCCATTTTGTGTGAAGGTGCGCCGCGCGATGAAACGTCAGTCGGTTCAATTTGAACTTCGTGATGCAAAAAACAACGAGCAACACCGTGCTGAGCTTGAAGCTGGCGGCGGTCGTGTGAAAGTGCCTTGTCTACGTCTCGAAAAAGACGGTAAAACTGAGTGGATGTACGAATCTTCAGATATCGTGACTTACTTAGAAAAGCAGTTTGCATAAGCAATAAAGCAACAAAAGTCAGATACAAAAAATCCCTCGAATGTGAGGGATTTTTTATGTCTGTTATTTGGCGTTAATCGCTTCAAATTGGGCGCGAAAGTTCAAACGACTACTTCGTGACAATCAGCATCAATTCAACACGGCGGTTACACGCCTTGCCTTGCGCAGAAGCGTTCGTACAAGCTGGAACATACTCACCGAAGCCACGAGTATAGATGGAACGACTTGATACGTAGTTACTCTCTAATCGAGCCTTCACTTCTTTTGCTCGCTGCTCTGAAAGCGGATCATTGATTCGATCTGTGCCCGTGTTATCGGTGTGCCCTTCAATCACCACATCAATATCTTGGCGTTGAGCAAGGTAGCTGCCTAGCGTATCTAGCCATTGATTATACGCTGGCTCAGGGAATGCTGAACCTGTTTTAAAGTTCACGTGCTGCTCAAGCTTTACCATCACATGGTTACCCGGCAACACTTCAAAATCGATGCGGTTTTGTCTTAAAAAGACTTCCAGTGGGTCGTTAGTCGAAACGCCACGTCCGTAGTTGGTCGTGATGGTTCTGTGTTGATGAGTGCTACTCTGGATAGAGTACCCACGATTGCTTGCTACATGAGTCGTTTGAACCACACCCCATTCAGGATGCATCAAGTCGTAATCGGTTTGTGGTGCAGTCTCTAGCATGTCACCGCCAAGTAAGTCAGTTGGTGACGTGGCTTCACACCCAGCCAAAGCTATGCTTAACATTATCGCTAAATATCTCATTACTTCACCAACCACTCATGCAGATAAACCATTCACTAATGTCTATATCGGCACCGAGGGAAAAACTTTAGACGAAAAGAAAGCAGAACCCAAAAAAGTGCTGTTGATCACAGTTAACCGTCTACTAGCTTGTCTTCAGCCGCTAGTTCGAACTGTTTGCATTTATTTACCTTATAATTGTTTTCCAATTCGTACTAAATAGTTAGAATCTCACGACTTCTCAACGCTAGAGCAAACATTATGTTTAAACCATTTACTAAATTCATCACAGCACTCGCTGCCGTACTCATTATCGCGGGTTGTAGTGAAACAGACGAGCCACAAAAAGGCGTTCAATACGAAGCGCTTCCTACTGCTCTAACAGAATTTAACTTGTCTCCGATCACTGAAATCTTCTCTCTTAACTGTGGTCACTGCCGTCAAATGGAAAGTGCCATTCCAGAGATTGAATCTCTAACAGACCAAACTATTGGCAAGATGCACGTGACGTTCAACGAAAGCGCTCAAATCAGCGCAATGATCTACTACACAGCAGTGATGCAGCTTGATGCGACGCCTGACCACGCATTCATGGACGACCTATTTGGTGCCGTTCAAATGGGTGCAGATGCAACACCTGAGCAGCGTCAACAAGCACTAGAGACAGCGTTTACTTCTCGTGGTTTGGTTAGCCCATACCAGCTGAATAAAGAACAGCAAGTCTCTCTTTTCGACTACGTTAAGCAAGCAGAAGAGATCTCAGTAAAAGGTCAGATCAACTCAGTACCAACCTTTATCATCAACGGTAAATACCAAGTACTAACAGCAGGTCACCAAGACGTTGCTGGCATTGCAAAAACGATCAACTACCTTTTGACTCAACCATAATCACGGCTTTAGTCAACTGATTAACACATTTTGTATTAACTACGAAATTCAGCACTCAATATAAATAGGTTTTACTATGTCTAAATTTGTCATCCCGGTCATTGTCTTTCTTTTGGCGGGTTTCATGATTTACCGTACTTGGACGAATCATAAGTCTGGCGGAGAAAACTTCGAACAAGGCCAACAATTTCTAATTGAAAACGGCACTAAAGAAGGCGTGATTACGACTGAAAGCGGTCTTCAATACCTTGTTCTTGAAGAAGGTACAGGCACAGAGCACCCAACTAAGAACAGCAAAGTAACGGTTCACTACCACGGTACGCTAATCGACGGCACTGTTTTCGACAGCTCTTTTGAGCGCGGCGAGCCAATCTCATTTGCTCTTAAGCAAGTAATTAAAGGCTGGCAAGAAGGTTTGACTTACATGGTTGAAGGCCAAAAAGTTCGTCTATTTATTCCAAGCACTCTAGCTTACGGTAAAGGCGGTTCAGGCCCTATCCCACCATCATCGACTCTGATTTTTGATGTAGAACTCATATCTATCAAATAATCGAAGTTACTGATTTAAGCCCCAACATACGCGCTATGTCGGGGCTTTTTTATATCTGAACATTTGAAGCCTCTTTAGATATTGAGCTATTTAGCTACTGTAACAACGACCAAATATACCCTCGAAAACCGACCACTAGACGACTGGTCTAATTTAACTTATAGTACCGCCCATGAACGAAAAAACGAATGACACACGCCTGCATGTTTTAGATGTTGGCTACCAATTAATAGTGAACAACGGCTTTAACGGCGTTGGCTTATCGCAATTGCTTAAAGAAGCGGACGTGCCGAAAGGGTCGTTTTACCACTACTTTAAATCGAAAGAGCAATTTGGCGAGGCTCTGATCCAGCACTATTTTGAGACCTACATCAGCAGAGTTGAAACTATTTTGGTTCATGGTGAAGGCAACCATTACCAGAGAATTGTCAGTTATTTCACTCGATGGTCACAGATTGAAAACGGCACCTGCAATGCTCATAAATGCTTGGTCGTTAAACTCAGCGCGGAAGTTTCTGATCTTTCTGATCCTATGCGCCAAGCGCTATTAAAGGGTGCAGAAAAAGTGACGAATACCATCGAACAGTGCATTGTCGGCGGTATTGAAGATGGCTCCATAAAGGTTGAAGAGAGCCAAGAAGCAGCTCAGAACCTATACTCAATGTGGTTAGGCGCCAGCTTATTGAGCAAGCTGAGCCAAAGCTCACATAGCTTACAGTCAGCTTTGAGCCTTACCGAACGAATTTTAAAAGGTGAAAGCTAATAACGCGCAGCGCGCTTTATTGGCTTTAACTTAAAAAAATCACCCGCCCTCTTATCAATTTGATGACGGCGGGATTTTTAGACAACAAGACTAGACGACTGGTCTAATTCTAAATGTATAAAATACACAATTAAGGACATCCAATGACTCAACAAGACAATCGCCGAATCGTATTGGCTTCTCGCCCAGTTGGCGCACCGACTCAAGACAACTTCCGTTTAGAGACAATAGCTGCGCCAAGCATCAAAGACGGCGAGATGTTACTTCGCTCAGTTTACCTTTCTCTAGACCCATACATGCGTGGTCGTATGAGCGATGCTAAATCCTACGCAGATCCCGTTGCGATTGATGAAGTGATGGTAGGCGCAACCGTATGTCAGGTTGAAGAATCAAACCACGCTGATTACGAAATTGGCGAGTGGGTACTGGCTTACACAGGTTGGCAAGATCTTGGTGTGTCTAACGGTGAAGGCCTTATCAAACTAGGTAAAGAACCAACGCACCCTTCTTACGCGCTTGGCATCATGGGTATGCCTGGTTTTACTGCTTACATGGGCTTGCTTGATATCGGCCAACCTAAAGAAGGCGACACGCTAGTCGTTGCAGCAGCAACAGGTGCTGTAGGCGCAACCGTTGGACAAATCGGCAAACTAAAAGGTTGTCGTGTTATCGGCGTTGCAGGCGGTCAAGAGAAGTGCCAATACGCGAAAGAGGTTCTTGGCTTTGATGAATGTATTGACCACAAAGCTGACGACTTCGCAGAGCAACTGGCTAAAGCGTGTGACAACGGCATCGATGTTTACTTTGAAAACGTTGGGGGCAAAGTATTCGATGCAGTAATGCCTCTACTTAACACAGGTGCTCGTATTCCTGTGTGTGGTCTTATTTCTCAATACAATGCGACTTCACTGCCTGAAGGCCCAGATCGCATGTCTAGCCTGATGGGTATGTTGCTGGTTAAACGAATTAAGATGCAAGGTTTCATCATCTTTGATGACTACGCGCACCGTTACAACGAGTTTGCTGTTCAAATGACAGAATGGCTATCTCAAGGCAAGATGCACTATCGTGAGCACCTTGTTGAAGGTCTAGATAATGCACCACAAGCATTCATGGGCCTATTGGAAGGTCAGAACTTCGGTAAGCTTGTTATCAAAACGAACGAAGCTAAATAAATTCAATAAACTGAACCCGTTAACTAGGTAGAATCATGATTACTTTACATCACCTGAATAAGTCGCGCTCAAAGCGCATCATCTGGCTATTGGAAGAGCTTGGGGTGGATTACCAAATCAAACCATACCAACGAGACAGTGTCACTTTTCTTGCACCGCCAGAACTTAAATTCATTCACCCATTGGGTAAATCTCCTGTCATTGAAGACGATGGCGTCGTGATCACTGAATCTGGAGCTATCACGGAATACCTAATCGACAAATACGGTCAGGGTAAGTTCGCACCTACACGCGGCACCGCAGACTACGTGGAATATTCACAGTGGTTACACTTCGCTGAGAGTTCAGGTATTTTGCCAATGTTACTTAAGATCTTTGTGATGAAAGACGGCTGCGAAACTAACTTCCTAGGCGGTTATGCAGACGACGAAAACCAAAAGATCCTCACTTACGTGAATAATGCACTTGAAGGTAAAACCTACTTGGTTGCAGACACACTAACAGGTGCAGATTTTATGATGTCGTTCATCGTAGAAATCGTGGGTAACTTTGGTGCAACTGCGCTTTACCCTAACATCGCTAAATACGGTGAACTTTTAAAGAGCCACCCTGCTTACCAAAAAGCTGAGCAAGTAGAGCTAGAACACTCGAACTGATCGAGTTTCACTCAAACACGTGCTTGCTAGAGTAAACAGAAGAAACTAAATGAAGCCAAAGCCGATTTATCTTCTGCTTTGGCTTCTCATTTGTCTTCATTTCGACAACAATACCGAACTCTAACTGAACAGCCATAGAGTTTGATCTTAATGCCAACAAACCTCGCTCAATACACACCTCTGCACCTAGCAAACACGAATGTCGATTTAGCGCTACCGACTCGTTTTACGTTTCCGTATTACTATACCCCGCACCCTGTGTGTGAATTCGCTATGCTGCAGCTTCAGCAATCACTTGTCGACTGTGGTGTGAATGAAACCTCGCAAGGTAATCTCTACGCTGTGCTTCTTGTTCAGAATCCAACCACACAAGGGTTAGGTTACCTTTCTGCGTTTTCAGGCTTGCAGTTAGATCCGGCTTTGGTCTCTCAGTTAAACAACATTCACTTTGTTCCACCAGCCTTCGATTCAAAACAGTTTCAATCTCAAAACAGTGCGAACCTTGCTCGACAATTGCAGCTCTCGGACGACATTGAAAAGCTGCAACAGTCGCACAATCTAGACACATTATTGGCCGAGCTTGAAGGGTTAAAAATCGAATCAGCAAAAGCTATCGAAGCCTTTCAGTTAGCAATGGCCGCAAACAAAGCTCAGCGTAACGAACTCAGAGAACAAGCCAATCAAGAAAAAGCATTAGGGAATCTAGAGTCAGCGGCGAATTTGCTCAAACAACTGGGCAATCAAAGTAGCCAAGAGAAACGTGACCTAAAAGCACTTCGTATTGAGTGGAAACAGAAGATCGCAGAGCGCCAATCACAAATTGATTTGATTGAAAGCGAACTGAAAAACCGTAAGCAAGATCATCAAGCAGTTTCACAACAGTTGGAAACTCAACGCCTCTCTCACTATCGCTTTATCAATCAAGCCAAGCAATCTAAGAATTTACTCGAGTTGCTCGATGGTAAAGACGCGCTTGAAGGCTCTGGTGACTGCTGCCTACCAAAGCTGCTTAACTTCGCCTTTGAACACGGGTTCAAGCCGTTAGCTTTGTCTGAATTTTGGTGGGGATTACCGCCTACAGACATCATTCGACAACACGCAAACCTCTACCCTGTTTGTCAGAGTAAAAGCTTTGAGATCCTCGAACACCAGTTAAGTGGCATAGAGCTAGAAGATAACCCGCTTATCGTGAACCCTGCGGTTGGTAAGTCTTTTAATATTGTTTATGAAGACGATGAAATCGTAGTCGTCAATAAGCCTGAAGAGTTCTTGTCGGTTCCCGGTAAGTTCATCGAAGATTCAGTTTATACCCGCATAAAAGCGCGTTACCCGGATGCGACTGGTCCTTTGATTATCCATAGGTTGGATATGTCGACGTCAGGTTTGTTGATCTTGGCGCTCACGGCGGAATCAAACAAGCATATTCAGAAGCAGTTCATTAATAGAACCGTAGAGAAACGCTACACCGCTTTGTTAGATGGCGAGATAACGGGCGAATCTGGCAATATCAGCCTTCCTTTGCGCGGCGACATCACGGACAGACCAAGACAACTGGTTTGTCACCAACACGGCCGAAATGCAGAGACCCATTGGCAAGTGGTTAGCACTCACAATGGCAAAACCAAGGTTCACTTGTACCCTAAAACAGGGCGAACCCACCAGCTGCGAGTGCACTGTGCTCATCCATTAGGGCTTGGTGTACCTATTCGTGGTGACGACTTATACGGATACAAACGCGAGCGCTTACACCTGCACGCTGGCTACTTAAAGTTGATTCACCCGACAACCGGTGAATGGATGGAGTTTGAAGTGCCTTCCGAGTTCTAAACTCTAACTTATCGAGCTAAGACTCTTATCTCACTCAATATTTGATCTCATAAAACGCATCAGGGTTCTACAACTGCTTAAGGTATAGAACCCTGATATTTAATTTTAATGTGATTATCACAGTTCATTAGCGTACTTTAGTTACTGAGTTCAATACTGCAGAAGCCTAGCCCATCACATCCTTGCGCTGATCAACGCATTCATCAGAGCCCATTTCGAACTCGCGACAGATCCATGGTCGGTTTTCGTAGATAGTACACATCAGTGTTTCTCTATCTACCGCAGAACACCAGCCGTCGTCTAAGCGCTTCATGGTTTCACCGCCCCATTCATCATAAGCGATGTGCTCTTCAGGTACGCCCGTATCTGTGATGATCATAACCTCTAAACGACAACAGCATGCCTGACAATTTGCACAGGTTACTTCGGGTTCGGTTACGTTCTTTATATCTATCGTCATAAGTGACTACACTGCTAAATTTTGCGTATAGTAATCGAAACCGCCCGCTACGGCTAATAAAGATAGTGCGGCGCGGCGTTTTCATTGATGTAGAAATAACAAAGGGCGCTGTGATTCACTCACAACACCCATAATATTTCGACTTTTCAGCGCGGCTTATCGCCACAGGCTCTATTTAGAACAGGCTCGCGAAGAACAGCTTAACGTAGTCTATTAAACGTTTGAACAAACCGCCCTGTTCAACCGCTTCAAGCGCGATCAAAGGCTGAGTTTGAACATCTTCGCCATCAACGGTGTAATGAACCACACCTAGAGTTTGACCTTCTGCAATTGGCGCTTTCAGTTCAGAGTTAAGCTCGATAGATGCAGTCAGCTTTTTACTGTCTGACTTAGGCAACGTAATGAACGTGTCTTCTGCCACACCTAATTTCAATGTGTCTTGCTCACCAAACCATACCTTCTCTTCAGCCACTTGATCGCCGCCTTTATGCGGGTTTAGTGTATCGAAGAAACGGAAACCGTAGCTCAACAGCTGTTTGCTGTCTGATTCACGGCTCTTAACGCTTGATGCGCCCATCACAACCGCGATAAGTCTCATCTCACCTTGTGTCGCTGAACTCGCCAAACTGTAGCCAGCACCAGAGGTGTAGCCCGTTTTCATGCCATCAACGGTTAAGCTTCTATCACGCAACAAGCCATTACGGTTATGTTGAGTGATGCCGTTGTAACTGAAAGAGCGTTCGCTGTATAAGCCATACACATCCGGTAAATCACGAATAATGGCACGACCGAGTAACGCGATATCGTAAGGAGTCGAATAGAGGTCGTCTGCATCCAAACCATGTGCATTGGCAAAATGGGTGTTTTCTAGCTTCAGAGAGGTAGCCCAAGAGTTCATCAGGTCAACGAATGCATCTTGTGAGCCTGCAACATGCTCTGCAATCGCAACGCTAGCATCATTACCGGATTGAATAATCAAGCCACGATAAAGATCCATCATTGCTACATCGGTGTTTACTTCGATGAACATTTTTGAAGAGTCTGGGAAGTTCTTCGCCCACGCGTTCTCACTGATTCGTACCTGATCATCAGCAGAGATGTTGCCTCGCTTCATCTCTTGACCTGCCACATAACTGGTCATCAGTTTGGTCAAGCTTGCTGGGTTTAACTTCGTATGTGCGTTTTTTTCTACCAGCACATCACCAGAATTAAAATCAATTAACACATACCCTTTTGCGCCTAGGCTAGGTGGGCTTGGTACTATAGAAGGTGCTGCGATAGCTGCATTACTTACCATCGCGGCGTTACTTACAATGAATATACTTAATAGAGGGAGAGAGTATTTGGAAAACAGTTTCATTGAATCAAACCTAAGTTAACGTTTTGAGCAGTATAGACAAATGCTAGCAAAAGAAGCGCGAACTTTACGTTGCTTTACGTATTTGTACCATTCGTTACAAATAAAAAAGTATAATCTGCGATCTGACCATATTTTCCACAACTAATATTTACTCCACGAATGCATTCAACGCCTAATGCTATCGCTCAGGAATGCGTCTAAATAACATTTCAACAAAGCCAGTAATACGCTGTTTGCTCTCGCTTGGCTCTAAATCAGGTTGGATGCCAGACTGTGCTAATGCTTGCCATTGTACGACCTCTGAGTTAGGTACGAAAAACGCAATGTACAACGACCCTTTCTCCGCGACTTTACCTTCACCATCGTAAAATGGCACACCAGTAGATAGCTTAATCGCATCGAAGATAGACTCATCGTTCAGTTCCGATTCTTCCGCTAATCCAAAGCCTACAACAACATCACCGACACCATCCTGCTTTAACTGATAACCTTTACTTGAGAGCTGTTCTTGAATCGAATCACGCACTAAATCGGTTACCACGGTTTCATCGTATTTTTGAGAAAGGTAAACCTTTTCTGACTCAGGGTGCCAGGAGTACGTCATCACGCCGTGTTTCATGAAACCAAAGTCACCGCTAGTGACCACACCATAATTGTGTGTGGGTGGTATTTCTTGCGTAGAGCATGCGGTCAGCCCAATAGCCATCAAAGCCAATAGTGCTGCTTTTTTTATGCTTTTTGTTGCACAAATGGATCGTTTTATCATTCGAGGCTTCCTTACCTATATAAGAATAACTATCAATTCAACCTCCAACATAAATAGTAATTATGTTAATAGAAAGGTCATTAAACGTTTGCGTAATCGCTAACCTTCACCTCTGTCTGTTTTGGGGGTTTAATCACAAAAACAGAGTTGGTATAGTTCTCCCCGTTAAACAAAACCAGACCATTCGAGGCACGGAGCTTCCTCAATCATCTCATGAAGAGAAGAATTGGTACCGACAAAGTATCGGCAAATTTAAGAGGGTCAAACAATGGAATTCAATATGGTTGAAATTTTAGGTTACGCTGCGTCTATTATGGTCGCAATTTCATTAACAATGAAAGATATCGTTCGTCTGCGTGTCCTTAACTTTATTGGCTGTGCACTCTTCACAGCATACGGCATCATGATTGACGCATGGCCAGTTGCAGCCACCAACGGCTTTATCGCTTGTGTAAACATCTACTTCCTTGCAAAAATGCAAAAGGAAAAAAAAACGGAAGCGATGAAAGCAGCGAAAGCTTAAATTAACGATTAGCCTTTCAAATAATTCTGAAAAAGCCCAAATAGAGCGATCTATTTGGGCTTTTTTGTGTTTGTCGTTCTCAAGAGCTCGATTTGTGTGAACAAAACTTTTCAATTCAATGAGGCTTTCAACCGATCACATGTAAGCAACGTGATATTCGTTCTCTCGATACGCTTGAGTGTTGTTACGTCCACTCTCTTTTGCTTGATAAAGCGCTTTGTCGGCTTTATCGATAGCGGTTTCAATGTCAGTCAGTGCTTGAGCATGGCAACAACCAGCGCTGATTGTTACTGGCGACACTAAGCCTTGAAGTTGCTCAACACATAACCGTAACGCCTCTGATAATTCGAATAACTCATGTTCATCACAATCAAACGTCACCAAAATAAACTCTTCACCGCCATAGCGTGCAATCAAACGACGACGGTTAACAAATCTCTTCAGTGATTTTGCGACCTCACAGATAACCCTATCGCCTTGAGCATGACCATATTGATCGTTCACCCGCTTGAAATGGTCAATATCCAGCAAAATGACACCGACATTTGTTAGCGGATAAGGCGACCTTTGAGTAATTTTCAGTTTTAGCTGCTCGATAAAACTCCGTCGGCTAGGAAGGCCTGTGAGGTAATCGAGGCTCGCAACATCCAAGATTCTAAGATGACGATGCCGCAGGTAAAGCACCAACACGACAATAATGCTCAACAAACTTACAACCAAAGCCATCAAGCTAATAAACAATAGGCTATGATTTCGATTAAGCTCTTGCTCTAAGATACCTGCAGAAATGACCCAATTAAGATAAGGGTAAAACTTATAGAAGATTTTTTTGTTGGTCGTGCCACTATCACTGGAAATCGAGTAACTGAATTGACCTTCTGGTTTGGTGGCGATTCGATCAATAAGCAGTTCAGACGAGTAGCCTATTAAGGATTTCAATGATTTGTGCTCATAATCTGGATGAAGCACTAAGTTACCCTGCAGATCGACAATGTACACATATCCGCTATCACCAAACGCATACTTTCTAAGTTTATCTTTTAAACCTTCAAGATCGACCAAATACATCAATTCTTCTTTATAGGTCGTCGCAACCAAAGTATTACCACTCGGTAGCCTCATCGAATAAGCTACTTTGGCTCTGCGGCTTATCTCATGAGGGTTAGCGTGAAAGTACTCGATCATGCCAGAGTCAATAGTGAGCTGTTTTTGGATATGAGTAAGATGCCCACGCTTCTGACCTTGCAAGAATGGATGGTAGAGATGGACGCCTTGGGGTGACATCAAATAGATATAACCCGATTGTCCAATATGCAATTCACGGGCAATTTGGCTTACCTGTTCAACTTCTTGTTCTGGCGTGGTATGCCATACATGAGACGCAACGGTATCCGTAATTCCTTTAAGATATGTCTTTATCGCCTCATTAACTGTGGTGTCGACAATATCGTAACTCGCGTTCACAATCGTACGAAAAAACAGTTGGTTAGATTCCAACAATGACCTTTCAGTTCGATTAAATTGAAAGGCAGAAAGAATCATCGACACGACGGCGAGCGCAATTGAAAAATTAAGAATGTATTTACGTCTGACTTTCAAGATTACCCCGTAGATTTATAATTTCAGGTAACGCTGTGACTTCTCTTATATACAGACTGTTTTATATCATGTTTTTATTTTTTACTGAACGAGTGTCGATATTTTTAAGGGTTTCTATACGTAATCTGTGACTTATAACAAAAACGCCGAACTGGATTCAGTTCGGCTTTTTGATTTTACGTCTAGATTGATTACTTAATTGATACTAATTCCTGATAAATAGACTTAAAAGCATTTGTGTTTATTACCTATTACTACACTCTATTGTCTATAAATAGTTTGCTTAGCATTAAATTAAGAACAAACTTGAGTCCAGCTACCATCGCTACCCGGTTCAGAACTTGTCCACCAGTTTGCTTGGTAAACACTACCGTTGTGAACCACTTGGTCTCCTGTGTTTGCATGGCTTGGGTTACCTGCCCAATCTTTCTGAGGTAAGTCTGGGTAAACCGCTAAACCTGCCGTATCACATGTACCTGGATTGGTGCCACCATCGCCAGGGTTACCGCCACCTGAACTGATATCACCTAATGGTAGATCTGGCTGCTCGAAGCTAAACGCGTAATCAACGCCACCGACATTCACCGCGTAGTTAGCAGGGCCAGAAATTGGCAAGTAATACACCATGTCTAACTCATACACACCGCCAGCAGGAAGCTCTTCCCATGTCGGCAACGTAAACGCCACTCGGTGCATGGTTCCATCTAGTCCACCGATGTTATCCGCGCGAGTATGACCTGAAGCAATCACGGTCAAACCACCACCCGATTGATCTTTCGCGTTATCAGGTGCAGATACTGGGATATCGAATTGGAACTCAGTTCCACCCGGAAGAGCTTGCCCTGTGTTGTTCGTGAACGTGATCTTAGGGTTGATTGGGTAGTTTTGGTCACCGACTTTGAAGCCACCAACCGATACCGCGATATCTAGCGCTTCTGTTGGAATAGCACCCGTCGCTACTTTGTTTCCATATGGTGTTGCTGACTTAAACTTATCGTAGATAGCTTTCGTCATGGTGTTACCCATGTGGAACTCACCGTTACCGCTGTTACACGCTTGCTCAGTCGTATCGATAGAGCTTCGGTTGCCATTCGCATCGAGAACATAACAGTTATAATCCCCTGCTAGTTCCCAGAACATAATGCCGCCGATCTCTTTGTCGATAACATAGTCCGCTTTCACGTCGATAGACTGTTTATCTTCTGTTGAAAGGAATACGCCCTTCTCTGCGTTCCACAACCAAGGGGCAACCGCCACACTGTCGTAGTTTCTCGTGTAAGTGCCCGTTAGAACATCTGAAGGATCATTCACAGGATCAAGCTTGTAAGCTTCAGCGTAAGAGCCCCAAATACCCTTCTCTAGGTTCTTCGCGTGCCACATAGGGTTAGAACCCGCGCCCATTTCGTTACCTTTTGGATCGGTATCGTGCCACATGTTGTCGATACCAATAGCGCCATGGCCACAGTTGTTTTTCTCGCCTTCACCCGTACCCGCTGAACATTCAGATTGGTTTGGCAGTGCTGCTCGGCCCCAAAGACCATTCTCACCACCCGTTACGCCTTGCCAACCACGAGTGTAGTAAGGCACACCGATGTTAATACGGCCTGCTGGCATAGAACCACGGAAGTAATGGTAAGCCCAATCCGTGTTCAGATAACCAATACCACCGTAAGCCGCCGTGTCGTATACGTTCCACTGCGCTAGCTCTGAATCTTTACCCGTATCAAACAAGGCTGCGTTATGACCTACGTGATCGTTCCACGCACCGTGAAGGTCGTAAGACATGATGTTTACGTAATCGAGGTACTTGGTTACATCGAATGTTTCCATACCGCGTAATAGGTAACCAGAAGAAGGCGCTGCGATCGTTAACATGTAGTGATTGCCATCTTGCGCAGACGCCGCATCGAGCTTCTCACGTAGCACTTTCATCAACACTTGGTACGACGCCCACAGGTATTGACGACGCGGCTCCATGAAGTCTTTGTCGTATGGGTTACCTGCGCCAGCCATAGAAGTTGGGTATTCGTAATCGATATCTAGACCATCGAACTGGTACTTACGCAGCATTTCGACCGCTGAAGTCGCGAATGTTTCGATACCTTGATGGTTGATAGAACCATCAGCATTGGTCGTCATGGTGTAGAAACCACCATCAGCCACGCGGCTGCCATCAGTCGCGAAGTGACCACCTGTTTCAGCCCAACCACCGATTGAGATTAACGTTTTCACGCCGTGTTTTTTCTTCGCTGTCGCTAATGCACCGAAGTGACCTTTGAAGCCTAATGCCGGATCAACTTCCACACCCGGCCACTCTTTACCAACCGCTGCGTTATTTGGATCGTTTACATCACCGACGTTTACTTTGCCATCTGAACCGATGCTCACGAAAGCGTAGTTAATGTGTGTGAGTTGTTCCCAAGGAATATCATTTACTAGGTAGGCAGCTTGTGGGTCATCCCCTGCACGCCAACTTGTGAAGTAACCAATGACACGACGGGGATGGTCTGCGCCCATTTTCTCACGGCCTTCATCATCGTAAATTGTACAGTAAGGAACATCGACACCTTGAGTTTGATATAAGCCATCAGGGCGACATGTGCTCACTGTTGGAGCGCCGTTCACGGTCAAAGATGCCAACGCAGAATCTGCAGTCGCACCTTGGTCGTCTGTTGCTTTCGCGTAAACTGCTAAAGAACCCGCTTGAGTTGTTGTGTAATCTAACGTGTAAGGGCTCGTTGCAGCAGTGCCCACAAGAGCACCCGCTACGTAGAAATCAACCTTATCAACCGTGCCATCGCTATCTGCTGCCGTTGCTGTCAGTGTGACTACACCACCAACATCAACAGATGTCACTGAAAGTGCAACTGAAACTGTCGGTGCTTCATTCCCTGGTTGTGCTGAATCAACAGAAACAGAAACAGAAACCGCACTTGCAACACTTGCTGCGCCTTCATTATCCGTTGCAACAACAGAAACCTGATGATTACCCGACGTTGCAGCCCAAGTCGCTTCGAAAGGTGCCGCTGTGACTACCGCAACAGATGCGCCATCAACAAAGAACTCAACCGAAGCCACACTGCCATCAGAATCTAGTGCTGTTGCACTCAATACAACATTATCGCCTTCAGTAATCACGTCAGAAGCAGAGGGTGCCGTTAATGAAGCCGTTGGTACTTCATTTGGCGTACCGCCACCTCCGCCACCACTACACACATCAATCTTTTTCCATTGTGCATAGTCACCCTCAAATTGGCTCGGGTTGTTATTTTGATTCCAGTAATTCGCTGAGTACGCGCTGCCGTCATGTGAAACCTGATCACCACCGGTGTACACCGTGGCGGAATCCCACGCTTCTAACGTTGAACAATCCACAGCCGCGTAGCTGTTGAACGCCATTAAGCATGACGCGGTGAGAGTACTGAGTGTAAAAACCTTCTTGGCCACTCTTCCTTGGTTTAGGTGCATGTTAGCTGTCCCTTAAGTTATTGTTTCAAGATGCTTAATTTAAGTGTCATATTTCTCATCACTTAAATCTCTTCGCAAAACAACTGTAGGTAACAGTGCCAATTTAACACCTAAAATATTCGATATTTATAAAATGACTCGCATTAATTTGTTTATAGCATGCAATGAGTCGACACTTATTTTGCACGAACAACTAATATTAAATTTATTTCGGTACGCTAAAAAATATCGCCTAATTCGTATCCTTAATTACAAAACTCTATTCATATCTGCTTTATTTGTTCGTTCTGAAATTTCGTTTTAAAACTAACCAAAAGGGATTGATTCCGCCGTAGAACTGATTTCTTTTCTAAATTTGCCCACTTTTCCTTAACAATTGTGGTAGTATCGCGGATTTTTTTGACGAACCTCACATTTCCAATGCAAGTGTGGGAGAAATACATAGGCTTGAAAGAGCCAAATATAGCGAAGAAATAATGTCCAACTTGACGCAAGTCGCCAACGAAAACATCAACGCAGAATCTACTTCTATCGATTTCAATAAAGCTCAATCTTTGGGTGAAAAGCTGGAACTCGGAAACCCAGTCTTTTGGCTTAGTGGCAGTTTTTTAACCCTCTTTGTCATCCTAGCCTTCACCAACACCTCCGTGTTGTCCGAACTTGTAAACATCGGCTTTAGTTATTCAACTAAATGGTTCGGTGCTTTCTGGCAAGTCCTACTACTTCTCAACTTCATTATCGGTTTAGTGCTTGCACTAGGTCGCACTGGCCACGTTCGCTTAGGAACGCTTGCCCTACCTGAAATGACCACCTTTAAATGGATGTCTATCGTCCTATGTACGCTGCTAGCCGGCGGTGGGGTGTTCTGGGCAGCCGCAGAGCCTATTGCTCACTTTGTTTCAGCTCCGCCACTGTATGGCAACGCAGATCCTCAAGCGATGGCGTTCAATGCTCTATCACAATCTTTCATGCACTGGGGTTTCCTTGCATGGGCAATCTTAGGTGGTTTGTCTTCCATCGTGTTAATGCACTTGCATTACGACAAAGGCCTTCCTCTTAAGCCTCGCACGCTGCTTTACCCAGTACTTGGCGACAAAGCGATTAACAGCTGGGTTGGTAACGTAGTCGACGCATGCAGCATCGTGGCTGTAGCCGCAGGTACTATCGGCCCTATCGGCTTCCTTGGCCTACAAATCAGCTACGCGCTAAGCGAACTGTTTGGTATTTCCGACAGCTTTGCTACACAAAGTGTCGTTATTATCTTTGCTATCGCAATGTACACGCTTTCTGCTTTGAGCGGCGTGAACAAAGGTATCCAACTGGTAAGCCGTTACAACATCATCTTGTCTGTGTGTCTAATCGGCTACATCCTTCTTGTTGGCCCAACGAGCTTCATCGTTGATGGCTACCTGCAAGGTATGGGCGAAATGGTTGATAACTTCATCCCAATGGCGCTATACCGCCAAGATACAGCGTGGCTAGGTGGTTGGACGGTATTCTTCTGGGGTTGGTTCTTAGGTTATGGCCCAATGATGGCTATCTTCATTGCTCGCATCTCACGTGGCCGTACTATTCGCCAAATGATCGTTTCTATCAGCATCGTTGCACCGCTTGTAACGTGTTTCTGGTTCAGCATCGTTGGTGGTAGCGGTTTAGCGTTTGAATTAGAGAACCCAGGAGTGATCTCTAGTGCATTCGAAGGCTTTAACCTTCCTGCTGTGCTACTGGCCATTACCGCTCAACTGCCGTTCCCGACTTTGATTGCAATTCTGTTCCTGATCCTGACGACCACGTTCATCGTGACAACAGGTGACTCAATGACTTACACAATCAGTGTGGTAATGACGGGTACGACAGAGCCAAACGCAGCGGTACGTACCTTCTGGGGTATCATCATGGGTGCGGTAGCGATCACACTTATCTCGATGGGTTCAGGCGGCATCTCCGCTCTACAGTCGTTCATTGTAATCACAGCGGTTCCGGTATCGTTTATCTTGCTCCCGTGTCTATGGCACGCGCCGAAGATCGCGAAGCAGATGGCAAGAGATCAAGGTATCGCTTAATACCTGACCCGATTTAGTTTCGGGTAGCGTAGAACACTAAAAAGCCACTCAAGTGATTCACCTGAGTGGCTTTGTTTTATCTGTTCGTTACTTCTATCTACGAAGCTTATTTCAATCGATAGTTCGGCTTATTGAAACTTTTCACCCGCAGCAACCATAAACGACATCTCAACCAGTAGCTCAGGATTAGCAAGTTCTGCTTTCACGCATGCACGGCTTGGCGCGCAGCCTTCAGGGAACCACGCTTCCCAAACTTCATTGAGTGCATCAAAGTTAGCGAAATCCGTGAGATAAATAGTCACTGACAATACGCGAGATTTGTCGCTGTCTACCAAACTCATCATTTCTTCGGCTTGTTCGAAGATTTGCTGAACCTGACTCTTAATTCCTGCTGTTGTATCCGTCTCTGCCACTTCCACAAAGCTTGCAATACCGTTAAAAACAGTTACATCAGACCAACGTTTGGTCGGGTTAATTCTATGAATTTTCACTGGTTATACTCTTCTTATAATTAGGGTGAACATCAGCGTAATCTAATCCAAATCGCGAATATTGAAAACAAAAATTGGAAAACTCGCGGTACCTTTTGAACAGCACTATCGCTTCCCCATTGCTTTGGTTCTCAACATCACTAGCCTTTAAGCCCCTATCGAGACAATAAGTCGCCACGTGTCAAATCTCTAGATAAATATATTAATTATTATTCTCAATGCGAAATTTAATCTGAACTCTTGCGGTCATATTCAAGGATTTTATTAAATGGAGTACTTTTATGCATGTTCAAACCTATGATTTAAAACAGAGTAATGTGGGATATAACCTTGGAGTGGTTGGAGTAGCATTAGTGCTCGCTTGGATTGGAATTTATAAGTTTACGCCAACTGAAGCGATGCTCATTGAACCGCTAATCGCGAATCATCCTGCAATGAACTGGCTTTACAATCTGTTCTCAGTACAAGCTGTGTCTAACATGGTGGGTGGCGCGGAGATCATCGTCGCGATTGGATTGATCGTTGGATTTAAGAAGCCGACAGTAGCTTTCTACTCAGGCATTGCTGCATCGGCTATCTTTGTTGTGACACTTAGCTTCCTGGTTACAACGCCAAACGCTTGGAAAGTATCGGATGGCATCTTAGTCACTAACTTCTTCCTAGTGAAAGATATCCTGTTTTTGGCTATCGCGATTAGCGTAATCGAACATAACAAACCTCAGAAGTAACCGTAAATCTAGAAGTGGCCAAACCTAGAAGTAACCTTAAACCTTTAAATAAAAAGACTCGAAGCTGGCTAGAAGGACGCTGCCAGCTTCTGATGTATAAGGTTTTACTTGGCAATACCATCGTGATTAAAGCATTGTCTCGTTACCAATCCCCATTTTTCGTCGTGGTATTGATCTTCGACGTAGTTACCTGAGGTATAGTCGTTAACAACCTCTCTCCAGAACTTAACAGCATGCTCTGCACCTAGTACTTGCTTGATTTCCCAACTGCCCTTTAGATGTTCAAACAGTTCAGAAATAAACTGTTTTCCTACTTTATTTTTTCGAAAATAAGGCACTACATAGAAGTCGCAAATCTCAAACTCGTTTGGCGCTTTGGTTTCAATGGCGGTTAACGCGGCAGGAACTCCATCAATGTAGAGTAAGTAACCCGTAACGCTATCACCAAGCGTCGGGTAGATCTCAAACAAACCGTACTCGTCTGGTTTATCTCCAATGATCTTTGAAAACTCGGCCGCATACCCCTGATACAAATTCGCGTATACCTGTTGATTACCGCTATAGACTGTCACAATGTTCATAAACAACTCTCTTTCTAACAATCACTATTGATGCCATATATTATGAATCATAAACGGTAACTTTGTCTTCTCGAAACTAAGGTAAGTCTCTTAACTTCTTAGCAGGGTTGCCTGCATAAATACCTTTCTCAGTGATGTCTTTGGTGACCACACTGCCCGCGCCGATTACTGCACCTTCACAAATGCTCACAGACAGAACCGTGGCGTTAGAACCAATCGTGACGTTGTCAGCTATCCAGGTACGACCCCAGCTTTCAGGATTGGGATCTGGTTTGCCCTCTTTGAATAAGTCGTTGGCAAACATGACTCCGTGACCAACAAAGCAGTCACTGCCAATAGTCACATACTCGCAAATAAAAGTATGAGATTGAATCTTACTTCTCGCGCCTATCACCGAGTTCTTTTGAATCTCAACAAAGGGGCCAATGAATACATCATCTTTAAGCTCACAGCCATAAACGTTGCTTGGCTCGATGATAGTGACATTCTCGCCACAGGTAATATCAGTAATCTGTGCCTTAAATACTCTTGGACTTGCCATACTTCCTCTCGACACTAGTGTCACAATTCAACCTAAGCGATTGTGCCGTAAGCATTAAAGCGTATCAAATAGAGATGTTGAGAGTTGGTAATGGATCAAGGATTCCCTAAAACACTCCAACCAACACGACTGACATCAGTACCCCACCTATAAAGCTAGGCGCATGAAATGGGCGAGCTTTAGATTTTACGTACTCTATCTGAAGCTCTTCTTGATAAGTTTTGACGGCGAGTTCTTTTACGTAGTTATTTTGCATAATAAGCTCCTTCTTAATCAGTAAGAGAAGCTTAAGACTTCAAGTTAGGTTGAGGTAAAGCAAAAAATCAGATTAATTGAACACTTTATTTTTGTTACTCGAGGATTACCCTGAACACATCGTTATTCACGCCGCCAACATCTACTAACTCTCCCGGTTTCATTAGAAGCGAGGTGTTAAGCTGTCGTGTTGAACGTGGCTCTTTTGTTTCTCGAATCACTAACATATCGACAAAATAGCCAGAGTCTTGCTTTGATATTGAGCCCGAAAACGTAACGCTTTCAACCCTATCGGCAAGGACTGAATTGAATGTTTTATCCTCTAAAACACCTGCGGCGATGGATGTATCACCATAAAATAGCGTGATGGTTGTTGGGTCGGGTACCAACTCTTGATTGGACGAACACCCTATTAGGGTAAGGCATAGCAGTAAAATGGCTCGAAATTGCATAAACTGGTTTTCTTTATTACGTTAAGCGTCCGTTTTTCATATTAAAACACTTCAACCTTATAAATACCATGTTTACGGGATAAGCTTAGGTGTGTCGCTTCGATGGACTTGAGTAATGAAGTGAACGGATCAGATCTCGGCCTGTTGAGTTTGCTCCCTATTTGGAAGCTAAACCGAGATCTGATCGATATTATCGAGAAGGGTTCAATTGATTTATGCAACAACGTCTTGTGGAGGTGTCCCTTCACAGTTAGAAACGACAGCATCAATTTGTACTAAAGCATTCATTGGGATTTCTGAAACCCCTACTACCGTTCTTGCAGGCAGCTCAGCATTAAAGAATGTGGTGTAGACTTCGTTTACCACATCAATATCTGAAATATCCTTAAGTTGAATATTAATTTTCACCGTATCGTCCATGCTATGGTCAACACTTTCAATTATCGCCTTAATATTGTTTAAACATTGTTCCGCTTGTTCTTTTACCCCGCCAGCAACGATTTCATTTGTTTTCGGATCTAAAGGTAATTGGGATGAAATATGATTGTAGTGAGAGAAAGCAACAGTATGCGAATAAGGCATGAATGGTGCAGAAACAGTATTATTGGTTTCAATAACCAGTAAGCGAGTGTCTTCTGGTAATTGCGGCGGTGTACCGTCGCCATGTGAAATGGATGTATCAATTTGAATTAAAGCACCCATTGGTAATTCAGCTGCGTTAACAACAGTACGAGCAGGAACGTAGCTTGGGAAGAATTTAGCACATACTTCATTTACCACTTCCGCATCTGCGATATTTTTTAGGTAGATAGTCGTTTTAACCACATCATTCATGACGTGTCCGATGCTTTCTAAAATAGCTTTAATGTTTGATAGACATTGCGCTGTTTGCGCTTTGATACCACCATCAACCAACTCACCTGTGGCTACATCTATAGGCAACTGAGCTGAAAGATTGTTGTAGTGAGAAAAGGCTGCAGTCTGCGTAGACACAGCACTTTGAGGTGCGTTATCCGTATTTCTTGAGACCTTAATTAGCGCGCAAGGAGCTTGTGGTTTAGTGCCTTCACCGTTAGAAATGAGAGCATCCATTTGAACCAGCGCATCGCTGCTTGGCAGTGCAGTGACACCCACGACAGTGCGTGTTGGAAGGCTGTTGTGGAAGAAGTTTTTGTAAACTTCATCAATAGCATCGATATCAGAAATATTCTTAACGAAAACATTAATCTTCACGACATCATCCATAACATGGTCGATGCTTTCAACAATCGCTTTAATATTATTCAAACATTGTGCTGCTTGATCTTTAATATCACCGATGACTATTTCACCCGTTTTAGGGTCAATCGGAAGTTGAGCAGAAAAGTTATTATAATGAGAAAAAGCGACCGTTTGTGTAGATACAGAATTAATTGGTGCGTTTTCAGTGTTTCTTGAAATTTTAATGATATCGCTACTCATCGGTATTATCCTTTAAATAAAATAGGTATACGTATTTATATTTAACAATCGTATTTGGAAGAATGATTAAAGTAGCGCCATGTTAAGTGAATTATTTTAGGGTAAACGTGATATCCATCAGACTCTCAGTTGACTATAAATCAGCAAGTTACAGAATAATTAGTCATCAAACGACTAATTATCCGTCGTACTAGGCTTTATCAACTGCTAAATTATCTTTAATTTTAAGTCTATTCAATAATCCTGAATACTCTCTCTGATAGTACGGTGAGTAATTCCAGAATTTTAGATAATATTTGATAGGTTGTTCACACTAAAACTTCGTTAATAGCTAAGTTAGTGAGTTTCTCCCCTATACCTGTGCATAAACTCTTAGGCTATTTAATTAATTATTTTCGAGAGCTTATTTTATATAAGTACGTTAATAATATATTCGAGAATCAAATACCTACAATCTGACAATGCCTATGATTAGATACATTTACTCATATAATTCAACAAATATGAGCAATCGTCACCATAGCTTTTGGCATTATAGCTCTCAACACATAGTTTCGTTGAAAGAAGAACTAAACCGCTCTTGGAGTAGTATTGAAGTGGCGCTTAAATTCGCGGCTAAATTGAGATGGGCTGGAGTAACCGACTCGACGTGCAGCATCACTAATACGAAGGCCTTCTAGTTGAATCAGCTCTTTGGCTTTATTAAGTCTAACCTTTTTCAAGTATTGAAGAGGTGATTCAAAGGTGACATTACGGAATGCATTGTGGAAGGCAGACACGCTCATGTTGGCTTCGTCAGCAAGCGATTGAACGGTGATGGTTTGGTCGTACTCTTCATGCACTTTAGACAGCGCTTTGGCAACACGTGCGTAATGGCCATCATGATGAGCTAAATCAAACAGCACACGCCCTTCTGAACCGGTTAATGCGCGGTAGACAATCTCCGTTACCATGGCATCGCCCAATATGTTGGCCTCAATGTCGCAATGCAGCGTTTTCACCAATCGGGTAAAGCTCTCTAGCATTTGCTCTTCCATTGGCGTCGATTCTAAGCCACTCGAGTTCTGTTTGTGCTTGTTGCAGTAGCTCTCTAAGAAGCCTTGATCTTCGAGCTTTTTGACTAAGCTATGCAAGCGTTGAGAATCAATGCTAATCGACAAGCCAAGCAATGGTTCACCATTAACAGGCAAGGCTTCGCACTCTAACGGCATTGGCACACCCACCACAAGATAATCACCTGCAGCGTAAGTCACTGGCCTTTCGCCAATGTAGATGTTCTTTTTACCCTGTCCGAGCATGATAATGCCAGACTGGTAAGTAAATGGCTGACGCTGATTCCCGCCACTGCTTCTATACAACCACACGCCGCTAATTTCAGTTTCTCTGATCCCTTCGAGATCATCCCAACCTTTGTGTTCTACATATGACTGTAACAACTGAGCGAGTGTTTTCATAAGTGGCGACTTTCCATTCCAAGTGCTAAGAGTAAGTAAGCTAAAGCAGAGGAAGAATATCAAGTTTGTAGAAATAGGCAATTTATTTGGAGGAACAGCTCTTCATTGACCTAGATTACTGTACTAATATGCAAATATAGAAATTGAGCAATAAACCAAAATAACAAATTTCGCTTTACACAAGGAATCTCTGATGCAATTTACTTACGTTAACCCTACTGTTATCCATTTCGGCCAAGGCCAAATCAACGCTATCAGCCAAGCGGTTGATACTTCGAAGAAAGTACTGGTCATCTATGGTGGCGGTTCAATCAAGAGCAACGGTGTTTACGACCAAGTTGTAGAATCTTTGAAAGATCACTCTTGGATCGAGTTCTCTGGCGTTGAAGCAAACCCTACCAAAGAGACGCTAGACAAAGCAGTCGCTCTTGTTAAAGAAGAAAACGTAGAATTCATTATCGCTGTTGGCGGTGGTTCAGTAATCGACGGCTCTAAGTACGTTGCTGCAGCGGCTAAATATGACGGCGACGGTTGGGACATCCTAACGGGCAAACACCAAGTAACTGAAGCGACGCCAATCGGTGCGGTACTGACACTTCCTGCGACAGGTTCTGAATCTAACATGGGTGCGGTAATCACGCGTAAAGCAACTCAAGAAAAACTGGCATTCATGAACCCTGCGGTGCAGCCTAAGTTTGCAGTAATGGACCCAGATGTAATGAAGTCTCTACCTGAGCGCCAATTGATCAACGGTTTAGTTGATGCGTGGGTACACGTGTGTGAGCAATACATCACGATGCCAACAGACGCGATGGTTCAAGACGGTTACGCGGAAACACTGCTTAAGAACCTACTTGTACTGGGTAAGCAATACGACGAGCGTGACAACGACGCATGGCGTGCAAACCTAATGTGGACAGCAAACCAAGCGCTTAACGGCCTAATTGGTACGGGTGTTCCTCAAGATTGGGCAACTCACATGATTGGCCACGAATTCACAGCACTATGGCACGTAGACCACGCACGTTCGCTTGCGATTGTTCAACCTTCACTACTTCGTAACCAAATCGAAGCAAAACGTGGCAAGCTAGAGCAAATGGGTCGTAACGTATTTGGCCTAGAAGCGGGTGCTGATTTAGCAGAACGCACAATCGCTGCAATCGAAGCGTTCTACCACAGCCTAGACGTAGCAACCATGTTTGACGGCTACGAAACAAACAAAGCAACGGCGATTGACAATGTTGTCGCTCAACTTGAATCACACGGCTACCTACAACTTGGTGAGAATCAAGCAATCACGCCAGAGAAAACACGTGAGATTCTAGAGTCTGCGATTCACTAAGAATCGGGAAAATAGAGAGAAAGTAAAGATAGTGGTCATACAACGATGAATTTTCACATCTGACTGAACCCATTACTTTTTTCTTTCGTACAACAGAAGCAGCGTTCATTTTGAGCGCTGCTTTTTAATTTGCCCTACAAGATGCTATTAAATTCTCATAAGTCCCTAATTTTATGTGCAATCATATTTCTATATTGTTAAGGTAAACCTGTCTCTTTACTAGGTATGAACAACGATTTGAACAATCTCAAGGAAATGGTTAAGTTTAAGTCACTTAACAAGTGGTATGGTGATTTTCATGCCCTAAAGGGTATCGATTTAAATATTGAACAAGGAGAGATAGTGGTGATTTGCGGGCCGTCTGGTTCGGGTAAATCAACCTTGATCCGTTGCATCAATCAGCTAGAACCTTTCGAAAGTGGCGAACTTTCCGTGCTAGAACAAGTGCTCCCGAATAAGTTCAACACACCGGGCCAAGTCGGAATGGTGTTTCAGCACTTTCATTTATTCCCCCATCTTACCGTGCTTGAGAACCTTACTCTTTCTCCAATTCGTACGCTTAAAAAAAGCAAACAAGAAGCCGAAAAGATAGCAATGCACTATCTCGAGCGTGTGCACATTGCAGAACAAGCCAACAAATACCCAGTGCAACTTTCTGGCGGCCAGCAACAACGTGTGGCTATCGCCCGTTCTCTGTGTATGAAGCCGGAATTACTCTTGTTCGATGAACCCACTTCAGCGCTTGATCCGGAGATGATCAACGAAGTACTCGATGTGATGGTTGAACTGGCGAGCGAAGGCATCACCATGGTGTGTGTCACCCACGAAATGGGCTTTGCAAAACAAGT
Source organism: Vibrio sp. 10N.247.310.98 (assembly GCF_041467395.1). Lineage (NCBI taxonomy): Bacteria > Pseudomonadati > Pseudomonadota > Gammaproteobacteria > Vibrionales > Vibrionaceae > Vibrio > Vibrio sp. 10N.247.310.98. The sequence goes on from NZ_JBFSUL010000026.1 coordinate 51,303, forward strand.
GGCCGACCGCGTTATCTTCATGGATGAAGGACAAATTGTGGAATCGAATACCCCACAAGCGCTCTTTGAAAACCCTCAACATGAACGTACTCAAGCGTTCCTAAATCAGATCCTGACTTATTGATGTTGATTCGAATTATTAAACCAGCCCTTTCCGCTCTAATACAAATTGTTGTACTAGTGGCCGCTGTTGTCTGGATTCTCGATTCTGGCGCACAAACCATGGGATACAGCTGGCAATGGGAGCGCGTGCCGGACTATATTGCTTTCTATGAAGATGGCGAATGGTGGCCTGCAGAGTTAGTTGAAGGGCTACTGGTTACCATCAATATCTCTCTGATTTCTTTGGTCGCGACACTGATCATCGGCTTAACGACGGCGCTATTGAGAAACTCAAATTCTGTGGTTGGACGCACCTTGGCCACCAGCTATGTTGAGTTGATTCGTAACACGCCGTTATTAGTACAAATTTATTTGCTCTATTTTGTGTTTGGCCCCGTGTTAGGGCTGGATCGTTTTAGCACTGCCGTTTTGGCCTTGGCACTTTTCCAAGGTGCTTACACCGCCGAAATCTTCCGTGCTGGTTTAAATGGTATTGCGAGAGGACAATTTGAAGCAGCTCAATCTTTGGGTTTATCAAAGACCTATACTTACTGGGATGTGATTCTTCCTCAGGTGGTGCAACGCACCTTGCCACCTTTGACTAATGAAGTGATCTCTCTTATCAAAAACTCTTCGATTGTGAGTGTCATGGCTATCTTTGACCTAACAACCGAAGCCAGAAACATAGTTTCTGAAACCGCGATGCCATTTGAGATTTGGTTCTCTGTGGCGATCATTTACCTTGCACTTACACTTTCACTTTCTGCCGTTGCAGCTTGGCTTGAGCATAAGCTCGGAGCTAACTGGCGAACACAATAAGGATTTATCAGCATGAAGCTATTTAAAACCGCAATTACAGCCCTACTTGCGCTTGCCGTCAGTTTGCCTGCACTTGCTTCTGAAACGCCTAACCTAGACAAAATAAACGAACGTGGCTCTCTACGCGTTGGTATGTCGACATTTGTTCCTTGGGCGATGCGTAACAAACAAGGCGATCTTGTTGGCTTTGAAATCGATGTAGCAAAACGTCTTGCTGAAGATTCTGGCTGGAAAGTTGAATTCGTACCGACGGCATGGGATGGCATTATTCCTTCTCTACTTTCGAACAAGTTTGATGTAATCATTGGCGGTATGTCTATCACTGAAGCTCGCGCTAAAAGCGTATTGTTCACTGAACCATACTCTCACTCTGGCGTTCAACTGGCAGCGAATAAAGAGCTAGCAGAAGGTTTTACACAAATCTCTGATTTTGATTCTCGCCGTGTAAAAATTGCAGCGCGTCGTGGTGCATTCACAGTGCAAGTAGCTCGTGAAACCTTCCCTAAAGCGAAAGTTCTACAGTTCGATGACGATGCTCAAGCATTCCAAGAAGTATTAAACGGCAACGCACACGCGGTTATCGCGTCTAGCCCGAAACCAGAACACGAAGCGATTAAAAACGCAGACACGCTATTTATTCCATTCGAAGAACGCCTATCAAAAGGTAATGAAGCATTTGCAGTTCGCCTAGGTGAAACTGACAAGACAGAATTCTTCAACGAGTGGATCAAAGCACGTACTGAAGACGGTTGGTTGAAAGAGCGTTACGAGTACTGGTTCTCTACTCTAGATTGGCAAGACCAGATTGCTCAAGGTCAGTAATCAGAACTTTTGCTAGTGAATCGAGGCAGTGCATTGTTTGCGCTGCCTTGTTAAAAACAACGAGATAGCTATGACCTCATAGCCACCTCTCACAACACATCAATTATTATCGTTTAAACAGGAATGACGTGAGTAGTACTAGCGCATTAACAACACCTAAGCCCAACGTTCATATGAAGCCTTGGTATCAACGCCTTAACCTTTTAGATGGCGTGTTACTAGCTGTCATTTGTGTGTTTGCAGGCTGGCTTTATTATCGTTCCGCTGTTGGTATTAACTACCAGTGGCGCTGGGAAGATGCGTTTACCCTGATTTTCATTCCGCCTTCTCAAGGCAATATTCCTTACTTTTTCCAAGGCTTGATCGCGACACTGCGCTTGAGTGTTTGGAGTATGGTGTTAGCACTCTCTTTTGGTACATTACTTGGCGTTGCAAGGCACTCTAAAATCACTTTCTTTCGTACCCCTGCACTGATTTTTATCCAGTTGGTTCGAAATATTCCGCCGCTGGTGTTTGTCTTCATATTCTATTTTTTCGTTTCAAACCAACTGATTCCATTACTTGGTTTAGAAAGTATCTTGCGTGAACACAACGGCGATATTAACGCTGTTCAAGCCTTTCTGTTTGGTCCTGCTAACCTTTGGGAAAACTTGACGTCTGGTGTTATCTGTATCGGTTTGCTCTCTTCGGCTTACATCGCAGAAGTGATTCGAGCTGGCTTAGAAAGTATTCCAAAAGGCCAATGGGAAGCGGCCGATTCACTCGGCTTATCGGCATTGTCTAAGTATCGATTTGTGGTTGGCCCGCAAGTATTAACGGCCATCACACCGCCATTGGCTGGCCAAGCAATCTCTTTGGTTAAAGACACGTCGATTGTGTCTCTGATTTCTATCCAAGAGATGACTTTCGTTGGTACTGAAATGGCAAACTCGTCAGGTTTGATCTTCGAGATCTGGCTGATTGTAGGCTTCGTATATTTTGCTTTATGCTTTGTGCTTTCGCGTCTGTTCAAAGTGATTGAGCAACGTTCTAGTGCTTACCTTAACCATCAGTAACGTCATTAATAAGAAGTACCGACTCGCCCAGCTATTCATCACCCTTACCCATTTCACCTGATTGGTTTAAGTTATTGATCAGTAAGGATTTATTCCTTCATATTTCTTCTTAGAAACACAGCAAAATGCTCGGCTAATCACTATACTTAACGTATCGAACTACGTTGATTCATCTCAAGGACATCGCTCAACATGGACAATCATAAGGAAAGAGCTTTTTACGCCGTTGTCGGCGCATTAGTTGGAGACGCTGCTTCAATGGGGCTGCACTGGCTATATGACCAAGAGAGGATCTTACACGTAGCAGGTTTTGAGCCAGAATTTCGCTCACCGAATCAGTTCGATTATCAAGACAAGGGCTACTTTGCTCACCAAGGAAAAACCGCAGGTGAACAATCACAGTATGGTGCTCAGCTATTGGCGATGGTCGACAGTTTAGTCGACAACCAACAGTACGATGAAGCGAGCTACATCAAGCACTTCCGATTCTGGTTTGATTTTGGTGGTAGTTGGCGAGGCTATATTGATAAAGCGACTCGTATGAGCTTGTTGAACATCCATCAATTAGAATTGGCAAATGCCCCGATTACTGCCTGTGGCGCGGATGATACACAGCTCCCCGCAGTCTCAAAGATCATTCCATTAGTGGCGTGTACTTACACCTCTCACACCTTACCTGCAATGGTAGAGAGTGCGGTACGAGTCACTAATAATAATGATAAAGCGGTAGAGTGGGCACAAGCCATCACCCTACTGATTCAAGCCGCGATACAAGGCAATTCACCATTACAATCAGTAGAGATGGTACGACAAACCTGCAGCAAGTTTATACACGATCAAATCGATGAAGCCCTCTCAGCGCCTGAGCTTTCAATAACAGATGCCGCGAAAAAGTTCGGGTTGCATTGCGAATTGAGTGCCGCGTTCCCGCTGCTGATTCGCATCATTGCTGGCGCTCAGAGCTTTAAACAAGGTATCCGCCACAACATTTTATGTGGGGGCGATAGCTGCGGGCGTGCAATTGTAATTGGCGCGGTATTAGCGGCGTGTTTCTACGAGGAAGATGGAGGCATTCCAACCGAATGGCTAAAACAAGTCGAACTCAATGGCGGTGTGCTGTCTTTGCCTATTGAGTGATTTCCACAACAACGAACTAGAGCCTGACATAAGACAAGCACACTTCTAGGTCGGATGTCGTTCCTATAAAGTTGGAACACACTGCGATAACTCATTCTTCAGCCAAACAACAAACGGGCTTTCTGGCTCTTCATGGTTGCTATCTTGCGTGAGCAATATGTACTGATGACCGGAAGGCACAAAGCCGAACGGTGCGATTAAGTTGCCTCTATTCAAATCATCAACCACCAATGGATAAGAACCAAGAGCCGCTCCTAGCCCATCAACAGCCGCTTGAAAGCAGAAATAGAAGTGTGCAAAGGTCTGGTTTGATATAGTTTGTGACACCAATCGGCGATCAAATTCACTATCTTTGGTGATGGATGCCCAGTGGCTCCAAGCGTTTGGTCGCGTGCTGCTGTGCAGTAATTTTACATCGGCTAGCTTGTCTTTGACCTGTTGCCAGTAATCAGGCGAGAACACAGGGCCAACCCACTCTTCAACTAACGGTATCTGTTTGTAATGCTCGGTTACGTTGAAGTCGTCTCGGCGAATCGCCATATCGAGCCCTGTCGCATTCAAGTTCACAGGCCCACCAGCAGTCGACAATCGAACATCAATTCCGGATTCGTTATAGAAATCACCGAGTCGAGGCATTAACCAACGCATGGTCAATGTGGGTTCGCATGAAACTTCCAACGCTTGATGATTCAGCTGATTAAGCTTATGGACTCCAGTCTCCAAGGCTTGGAACGCTTGCTCTGTGTAACCTTTGAGTAATTCCCCTTCTTTGGTGAGACACACATTCCTGCCCTGTTTGTAGAACAAAACTTGGGATAAGTGATTTTCCAATACCTTGATCTGCTTACTCACCGCGCCATGTGTGATATTGAGTTTATCCGCCGCTTCACTGTAACTACTCGAATGCGCTGCTACGTGGAAAATATGAAATGCTTTCAAATGTCTTATGTGTGATTTTTTCTCACAGATAGGTAGAATTCATTTCGATTATAGGCAGCAATAAAAAACCATACAATGCTGGCTCATCAAATATAAAGAGTTGGAGTCATTATGGAGTGGTTAAGCCTAGCAGTATTGGGACTATTGATTGTTATCAGCCCAGGCGCTGATTTCGTTTTAGTTTTGAAAAACAGTGTCAATCAAGGAAGACAAGCAGGGATTTGGACTGCAATCGGTGTGAGTTTAGCGATTTGTGTTCACATCAGTTATTCAATGCTTGGGATCAGTTACTTAATCTCACAGAATGAGCAGCTGTTTGACATGATTAGATACGCAGGTGCAGCCTACCTTATTTATCTAGGACTAAAAGGTATCTTGAGTGCAGACAACAAGCTTGCACCTATCGAAGATACAAAGCAAAGCACCAGTGTTTGGCGCTATTTAGCCCAAGGCTTTTTATGTAACGTGCTCAACCCAAAAACCATGTTGTTCTTTTTGAGCATCTTCAGCCAAGTCATCTCACCTGATGCGGAAAACCAGCATGTCGCACTCGGCTATGGGCTTTACATGATCGTTCTTCACGGCTTGTGGTTTGGGATTGTCGCTATGCTGTTTACTTCGAGTACATTGCAAAAGCATCTATTGAGAGCAAAGAAAAGGCTTAATCAAGCGTGTGGATTTGGCTTAGTGACGTTCGGAGCACTGTTGGCAATTAAATCGTAAACAAGCGAGTCACAAATAGAGAGCGATTCAAACGACTGAATCGCATCTAACTGGGTCTTGGTAAAACTCTAAACAAGATTCATCGGTCTAATATCGGCACTATCAGGGAAGATAGCGTTGAGTTGTTTCACTTCTATCGATAAATGTCGGTTGAGCACACCCTTGATAACCGAACGCATATCAGTCGTTGGACTAAGGTCTCGGCCTTCATATAGCTGGCTTTGGCTCAAGCCCGGCCAATTGGTAATAACCTTACCACCCGCTCCTTTCAACGATGGCAGCGCACCACCCGCAACAAACATGACGTTGCCAGTGCCATGGTCGGTGCCTTTGGTGCCGTTTTCTTTTGCTGTTCGACCAAATTCACTGGCTGCAATGATCACTGTCTTCTGCCAACGATCACCTAGTGAAGCTTTGAGAGCCGCTAACCCAACATCCAAAGTTTTAAGCTGATTACTCAACCGTCCATTTACGTTGCCTTGATTGGCGTGAGTGTCCCACCCACCGAGTTCTAACGCTGCGATGTTTGGTCCGTTATCAGCCGACAATATGTCGCCTGTTTTACCCATCAATGATTTAAACTGTTTGCCGACACCTTGGTCGCCTACCAGTTGATCTATCTTCATGACACTTTCAAAGTTTGAAGACAGCATTTGGTCACTTTGAAACAACTCTTCCAGCAGTTCCGTTTGTTTATCACGTGTTTTTAAGCGGTTTGGGTACCAACTTGCCACGGTCGATTCGCCCTGCATGATGAGTGGTAAGCCCGAATCAATCGCTATTCCATCGTATTTTTCTGAGCTCAACGTGAGTAAACGGTTAATCCACCCTACGGTGTTAAACGGGTCGGAAGTGCCATTCTCCAATATCTTCTGTCCATCAAAATGTGAGCGCTCGCGATAAGCGGTTGAACAAGCGTGTACAAAGCTGAGTTCGTTACTCTCATACCATTGATGGCATTGCTTTAGGGATGGGTGAAGCCCAAAGAAATCATCCAACTTCACTAGCTGTTCAGGTTTTAATCCGATGTTGGGTCTCAAATTAGAGTAATCCGGATCGGCATGCGGCACTACAACATTTAAACCATCCATCGCGCCACGCAGTGATACCCAAATGAAGATATTGTCTGAACCTGTTTTGGCAAAGCTTGGAAATGGCAGCATCGCACTGACGCCAACAGCCGCCGCAATACCCATGAACTGGCGGCGGTTAATACTATGTGGCGCTTTATTCTGAGAACAATCTGGCTTTTTCATACCCACTCCTAACGATATTGAAACTGCGGGCTTAGCCACAACAGGGAAAGTTGCATTGCAGCGCTGTCGGCTTTGTTCAATACAATTTGGGTGTGTTCATCAATAGCATCGCCATATAAACCCGCGATCACTTTATCCACTACCGCTTTCGGCTTAACTCCTGACGCTTTAGCCGATTTTATTGCAGCAGACGCAAGCCTATTCGCAACTTGCATACGTTGAGTCAACGCCGAAGGGCTATTGTAGTCTCTGTCTTGATCCGACCAGCCTGCAGGTGAACCCGGTTTAAAAGGAGGCTGCCCTAAATTGTTGAGTGCATTGAATGCCTGTTTCTCGTTTAAAGAAATATCGGCACTACGAAGAACGGCAAACAGCCACTCCTTCGGCGGTCTAAAACGATTAGGGTTAGGTTTACTCGCCTCAGCGCTGTTCAATAACAAGCGATAGATAGGCAGTAAATCTCCCTCGCCTTTCAGATATTCAGCAACCATTTGCTCTGAGAGTTCTTTAGATATGTCGCCAATGAAATGCTGGCAAAGCTTATCAACCAAGTGCGCAGCAGTGTCTTTGTGGGTCGCTAAGGTTTTTAAACACGACTCTCCTTGCGAGACCCCGGATTGAGAATAGGACTTTCCAAGCAGTGTGATACTTCCTGGCTCATGCAGATTATTAGCGAATCGAAAACCAGCATCAGGAGATTTGAATTTAATGCCCCAGCCTGAAATGCCTTTTGCTAAAGCAATAACATCTTGCTGAGTATAAGAACCGTCAACGCCAAGAGTGTGGAGTTCTAAGATCTCACGAGCGAGGTTCTCATTGAGCCCCTTATTACGGCGCTTTCCGACTTTTGAATTGGGACCAATCGAGAGTTGATTGTCGAGATACAGAAGCATCGCAGGATGTTTAGAAGAAGCCATCAGCATCTCGCCAAAGTTACCATTCCAATGCTGGCGAACCACATCGTTTTCAATGCTGGCGGCCAAGGGCATCAGTTTTCGATTATCGACCGAGATGGCGAAGTGATTGCTCCAAAACTGAATGATGCGCTCTTGAAAACCATAAGGAGTTTCAACACTTTGTAGGTGGCGAGCTTGAGCTTGTTGTCGATACTGCGTTCGAAGAAAAGACTGCGCTTCTTTCTTCGTGGCTTGCATCTGTTGTTCGTCACCCTTGGCCTTCATTCGTTGTACACGATTCTCTCCTACTTTAATCAGAGTAGATTCAGTACTCGGTAAGTCTTGTATAGCTTGGTGAACGAATGGCTTTTTATCCAACTGTTCTACAGGAGAATAATAGGTTGTTTGACCTAGTTTTGGCCCAAAGCCAAACCTTTGTTCACCCACGATTTTTGAAGTCGGGTAATAATTCATTGCACACTCCCTTACGCTCGATCTTTTCTAAGTGTAATCGCTTAGTCATCAAGCATAGGGAGCTTTACAAGGTTTTACGTTAGATAAGTGTCAGGTGCCTATCAAGTTACCGACACGGTGTGATCATTTTGAATGAGTGTCTATTCACGCCACATATAGACAAACTGATCGTTTTGCGAGGTGATTTCGAAGCCAAACCTTAAATACAACTCCCCAACTCGATTACCTTGTAAATAACACAACTCCACAGGCTTATTGAGTTTGGCTGCTTGAGCTAAGCAATCCGTTAAAACTTGGCTGCCAATACCTTTGCCATGATATTCAGGCAGTAGAAAGAATCGGCAAAAATAGAAGTGCTCGCCTTTGTCTTGCAACAACACACTACCAATCGCTTTACCTTGATATTCAATGATTTCAGGGCGTTCTTCTGCCCACTCTTCGGCGTGTATATCTCGTTGAATTTGTTCATCCCAGCCAAATACGGCCTTGATTGGTTCAAACTCAGCGGCTTTCTTGAGCTCAAACAGAAATTCATAATCTGATGACTGAGCCGGTCTTGTTGAATACTTCAAAATACCTCCAACAATAATTGGCTATGGTTTCATTTTCGTTTAAGCCGGAATTCAGAGCCCCAGACACAACCAAAAATGCCACGCTTAAATGTTCATTTTGGTTCTAGTTGGTAACGTAAGACTTCGTGTTTATCTTGCTCTGAATAAAAGGTATTCAGGAATTGTCCACCGCACTTCTCTATCACCTTTTGCGAAGCAATATTGCCCCTCTCACACGTAATAATAGCGCTTTCGGTCAATACGTGTCGTTGAACCCAAGACAACATATGACTTGCGATACCCCGCCCTCTGGCTTGTGGCAGCGTCTCATATCCGATATGTCCAATAACATCGTGAATGTGCGGACTGGTACCATGACGAACTCTTATGACACCAAGGATTTGACCAGAGTCGATACAAAAATACGTAGAAGCAGGCGTCCACCCTTCTGGCAAACCCTCGCCTTTTGAATAAGCAATTCGTCTTTCTAAATAGGCATCACTGCCATCGGAAATCCCCGTGTAAATATCTACCCCATCCTCAGCGCAAGCGTTCACATAGTAATGAAAGGCCGTTGAATGTGAAAGAGCAGCTTTAACCATGTCCATATGATGTTGATTCTCCAACGGCTTCTACGCTATTTAGTTCAGGAGCGACTCGAAATTTTGACCTATTATCGACTACTGCTTCTTAACGTACTTCGCCGTAACCAGCATTTCACCGCCACCATCCAGCTTGCAATCTAGTTGGTGATCTTTGCCTTCATTGATGCGTCGAATCACAGCTTTAGTACCAATTTTCAATACGCTAGAACTGCCTTTAATTTTTAGATCTTTAATGAAGGTAACTTTATCGCCACTTTCCAATACAACGCCATTCACGTCCTTAACACGCGCGGCTTCTCTTTCTAAACGCTCTTCTTCTGGGTTCCATTCGTAGGCGCACTCAGGGCAGATTAGGTTGTTTTGGTCTGGGTAAACATATTCAGATTGGCATTGCGGGCAAGGAGGTAGAGACATACGTTAATACTTAATTTAAATAGAATTTGTTCCATTTTAATGGCTCTTGTCAGGCTTAGCGAGCATAAATCTAACAAGTTTTACGGAGAGCTAATTGTCTTCAAAAAAGAGCAGCACCTAAAACGAACAAACACAGCCGCTAAGCTGTGTTTGTTTAAAGGTTTGAAAAGCGGAACGGCTTAACGTTCGACTTTTGGTGAGTAAATCGAGTAAGCGGTAATTTGCCCTGCCACGATTGCCGAGAACATGAATAACGCCGATAAACCAATACTCGGGATAGGCAAAATCGATTGTTCAAACACCGACTGGCTGGCACTCACTAATACTCGGCTACCCGGAACCAAGATGATGATCCCTTGCACGATATAAATAGAGCCCGTGAGCTCCATCTTTTTAGCAATCCAAGTTCCGTACAAAGTAATAAGAACCGTCGTAACCCAAGTACCGACAACCCAACCACTATCAAAACCTAGGTAGAATGGGCCCCACATACCGAGAACGGCAACTGGCAAACCAAGTAAGATGTCTTTAGGGCGAGCATTGAACATCACACCGATAGACACAGAGATCAGCACCAAGCCAGATATGTGCATCCACATCGGTACCGCGTTGGTATAGTCGATGGAGACCGCTTGTCCCCATATCGCTTCACCGATGTTGAGCCCCATGATAATCCCGACAAACAGCTTAATCAGAGTTAAGGCGCTCTGCCCTAACAAGCTGGTACCAGAAACCAAGTCATTAAACGCCAAACATTCTAATGCGTTGGCTATGGATAAACCGGGGACAAACAAGACAATCGAGGCGATACACAACGCCCACACCGGAATCGGCAATCCTGTACTTGCCAAAAACGCCACGAAAATACCCGTTAACAGTGCCGAGATGAATTCAACCGCGATAGCACGACGTGAATGAAGAACTTGCTGACATACCCAAACCATCAAACCCAATAACGCAGAAAATCCAACCGCTTCCAACGTACTGCCCACCAGCATCAAATACGCAGGCGGAATACCCATATTGGCAAGTGCCGTCACAAATTTAGAGTAACCGACAGGCTCTGGTACAGGCTCACTGCTCGGTTGGTTAATACGAATGATCGTATTGGCCAACAAACTCAGGTTAATTGACGCAGGCTTTAGACGCTTAAGAATAACGGCGTTGTTATCGTCTGGAAATTGATAGTTAATCGCAGTTGGCGTAGCTTGGATCATCACATCAACACCATGCTTTTTTGCATAGAATTGAGTGTATTTCTCTAGCTTGTAAGGAGCACAACCACTGCGGTGAAGAGTGTCACCAATTTCAACAATTTTGTTAATTCGGAACTGAGAAGGCATGGGTATTTTAGGGGAGACAAAATGTGCGGCAAATGTACCAAACGATAGACGGAATGACGAGACTTTTGCGTAAATTATCAACTCAACTCGTTACTTTTTTCTTCGAACGCTTAAAGGTGCGTATAACTCTACTCATTTGGGATTAGTTTCCTGAATACTTCGACTGGTTGGTAAGTTAAATTTATGCATCCATATTGTTATTAATGGACGCCAAAACACGATTAAAAATCAGTTTATGTTAACACTCCAAATTCCTTAATTTGTATGGGTTTTATGACAAGCTAACACCAACAAACTGGTTTATAAATCAAACCGAATTTGTCACAGAAATAGCGGGGGATTTTCCATTGTTTCTCGCCCTCCGTTTAACGAGAGTTTAGTCACATTTTATTCACTCTGAAAACGCCGAACATGATTGAAAAACTAGCGGTGTGGTGGTTATGCGAGCACTTAGAATAAAAATGAAAGAAAAAGGTTTCGTTTTCAGTTAGATGTGGCATTATCACTCTCGTTAAGACGATGTGCGTACATCGTATAATGGCTATTACCTCAGCCTTCCAAGCTGATGATGCGGGTTCGATTC
>NZ_JBFSUL010000027.1:0-61506 GCF_041467395.1 Vibrio sp. 10N.247.310.98
GCACGTACAGTTCTTAGAGGGGCGGCACTTGGTAACAAGTGTCGTCTACTCGACAAAAATGAGCTATGTGTAAATGAAAGGCGGTTGCTCCGAGTTTTAATGTTGCATATCATTAACAATGAGTAACCACTTATTATTTAAGTTACATATACCCCGTTTTCTTTGTAACGAGAAGTGGGGGCACTTTGCCCTAGCTATAGTTATTAATTAATAGTAAAACTAAATAAGGAAATATTCGATGGAGAAGGTCATTGCGGTGAGCGTACTTTTGGGGTTTACCTCAGGTATTTTATTGGGGCCTGCTTACATTCTCCCAGTAGTAAGTCCTGTTTTCTTTGTAGGGCTGTTTATATTAGGGATCCAGTCCTCAACAAAAGAAAATACACGGCAAAAAAATACTTCGGGAATTAACAGCGCAGGTACGAAAACAGCCAATAGCACAGCAGCCACGGCCATAGCTACAGCCGCTACCTTAGACCTACTGGCGGATGATGACTCGCTATATGACAGTTCTAATTCATTCTCAGATCAGGATTCTCCAATCATTAACCCTGCTACGGGCTTAACTATGATGGGAGGGATTGATTCAGCTGGTAACCCATTTGGTACCGATTTGACCGATACATTACAAGATAGTTTTTCAAGTTTAGGTAGCTCAACCAGCTCTACGGGTTTTGATGATCCTTTCTCAAGCTCTTCTATAGATTTTGACGATTCTTTTTCAAGCACTTCTATGGATGACGATTTTCTTTAGAACACTTAGGAAGCTACCGTTAAGGTTGTGCTATCAGAAACATAGCACTGACGAGATAGTTTAGGCTTACCACTAATGAAAATGAGGCAGGGAAAAGAATGAGACTATTCAGTAATAGTGAGCTAATCGGGCTCTTGTTAGGTTCAACAGCAGTTACCTGCCTATTAAGCGTTGGTACAGAATCGATACCAAAACTACTCTTTAACATCCTTATGGGTGTGGTTCTCGCCCATGTGTTAAAAGCAGGCCACAACATGATCAAAAGAACCCCAGAATCGAAAGCTGATTAAAACAATTATGTGAATTGAAGAGACCTTAACTCCCCTTGTACAAACTAAAACATACAAGCTTCTTCAAGGTCGATTTCAAAATCAACGGGCGGTAGGTTTACCAAGTGCTTGTTCATAGCTGTCAGCAGTTCGACTTTTGCGGGCTTCCCTACTTCGTTTGTATAGATAGTCGCTAAGTAAAGCTTGTCTGAACGGTGGAACGCATCATGAAAGCCCACTTAATGCACTGGCCGTTGTCGTAATCCCCACTCCAATACACCATAAACCTTTGGGTGTTTTCATTCTTAACCGTGAAGCATTTCGGCCCTAAGACGTCTTGATACACTTCCAGTAATTCCAATTTACCTAGCTGTGTGCCTGTTGGGAGTAAGTTCATTGCTCGTTCCTCATCTTTCTAACGTTGCCTATCAAACGTGCGTGCAATCTTATAATTAAATACTGTTTTTATATACAGTTATTTTGGCGTATTTTGACATGGCCGTTAGAAATCAAAAAGGCGGCAATAAGAATCCTCGAGGAAGACGGTGGTTTAGGCGATCTTCCAGCCACGAAAACGTTTGTCTCCATTAAGTTCTAAACTATAACGATTAATTACACTTCAACCCTTGTTTAACCTTTTATTGCCTCCATATTTTCCATACAATCCTAAGCGATTATAAATTAAAACAAATTCAATTTCGGAGTCCTCATGAGCGACGTAAAGCACTGTAATTTATTGATTCTTGGTTCTGGCCCTGCTGGCTATACAGCTGCAGTTTACGCTGCTCGTGCAAACCTAAACCCAGTACTTGTTACGGGTATGCAGCAAGGTGGTCAGCTTACAACCACGACAGAAGTGGAAAACTGGCCGGGTGATCCTGAAGGTTTAACGGGCCCAGCTCTAATGGATCGCATGAAAGAGCACGCAGAGCGCTTTGAAACAGAGATCCTGTTCGACCACATTAACGAAGTCGACCTATCTAACCGCCCTTTCCGTCTTAAAGGCGATTCAGGCGAGTACACGTGCGATGCATTGATCATCTCTACGGGTGCATCGGCTAAGTACTTAGGTTTAGATTCTGAAGAAGCATTTAAAGGCCGTGGCGTTTCTGCTTGTGCAACGTGTGATGGTTTCTTCTACCGCAACCAGAAAGTGGCGGTAGTTGGTGGTGGTAACACGGCTGTTGAAGAAGCACTTTACCTGTCTAACATCGCGTCTGAAGTTCATCTAGTTCACCGTCGTGACACGTTCCGCGCTGAAAAGATTCTAGTGAAGCGCTTAATGGACAAAGTAGAGAACGGCAACATTGTTCTTCACACTGATCGCACGCTAGACGAAGTTCTGGGCGACGACATGGGCGTAACGGGCGTTCGTATTAAAGATACTCAGTCTGATAAGACAGAAGACATCGAAGTAATGGGCGCATTCATTGCTATCGGTCACCAACCAAACACTGAAATCTTCAAGGGCCAAGTGGATATGAAAGATGACTACATCATCGTTCAGTCAGGTCTTGAAGGTAACGCGACACAAACCAGCATCCCAGGCGTGTTCGCTGCAGGTGATGTAATGGACCACAACTACCGCCAAGCAATTACTTCTGCAGGCACAGGTTGTATGGCTGCATTGGATGCTGAACGCTTCCTAGATGGTCTTAACGATAAGTAAATCTGAGATTGCAGATTTGGTTATCTGAGCTCTCACCTCAGTAGATGCAGGGCATCATCACAATTTGTTGTAAATCCCTAGAGCCCAGCGGTATATCCACTGGGCTTTCTTTTGTATACTACCCGCCCTCAACAAATAATAATTATCATTAAGCCTTCATAATGGATAAGAAAAAACAACGCAGCTTGAACAAGTGGCTTAAGCAACAGAGTAAGTTAGCGAAACGCTGGCTTATGATTGCGATTAGCCTTGGCGTACTTTCAAGCGTGTTCTTAATTGCTCAAGCAGCTCTTCTCGCCTCTATTCTTCACCAGCTGATCATCGAAAATGTCGATAAATCTGAACTGGTTGGTCATTTCGCAGGCTTGGCATTATCGGTCGTTGGCCGTGCTGGCTGTACATGGGGACGTGAGATCGCAGGTTATCGCTGTGGTGAACAGATCCGTGTCTACATCAGGCAACTGATCCTTGATAAGTTACGTGAGTTGGGCCCTGCTTATATCAAAGGCAAACCTGCGGGTACGTGGGCAACCCTGTTGCTAGAACAAGTCGAAGACATGCAAGACTTCTTCTCTCGTTACTTACCTCAGATGTCTTTGTCGGTAATGATTCCATTCATTATTTTGGTTGTGGTGTTCCCAGTAAACTGGGCAGCAGGACTGATCTTCTTGATTACTGCTCCACTGGTGCCGATGTTCATGGCACTTGTGGGTATGAAAGCAGCCGATGCAAACCGTAAAAACTTCAAAGCACTGCAACGTCTTTCTGGTCACTTTTACGACCGTTTGCAGTCAATGACAACCATCCGTCTATTTGACCGCACAAACGCTGAAACAGAAGTATTGAAAGGTGCATCTGAGGTGTTCAGAACGCGCACCATGGATGTGTTGAAGATCGCTTTCTTGTCGTCTGCAGTACTTGAGTTCTTCACGTCTATCTCGATTGCGATGACGGCGGTTTACTTTGGTTTCACTTACATCGGCGAGCTTAACTTCGGCCACTACGGCGTTGGCATTACGCTATTCGCAGGTTTGTTTATCCTTATCTTGGCGCCAGAGTTTTACCAACCTCTGCGTGATTTAGGTACTTTCTACCATGCGAAACAACAAGCGGTTGGCGCAGCGGAAAGTATTGTCGAGTTCCTAGAAACAGACATCACTAAAGTTAAATCAGGCGACACTCAGTTAGACCCGGCTCAAGGCATCAATATTGAAGCTCAAGATCTGAAAGTATTGAGCCCTGAAGGTGTTCAACTGGTTGGTCCTATCTCGTTCGCGCTTAACACTCGCCAATCGACTGCGTTAGTTGGCCCAAGTGGTGCAGGTAAAACAAGTTTGATCAACGCTATTCTTGGTTTCATGCCTTATGAAGGAAGCTTGAAAATCAATGGCATTGAACTGCGTGACCTAGACTTGGCCTCTTGGCGTAAAACCATTAGCTGGGTTGGTCAAAACCCGTTACTACTGCACGGCACAATTCATGACAACGTCACTCTAGGTAAGCACGATATCACTGACCAAGTTGTCGAGAATGCACTTGAGCAGTCTTTTGCTAACGAATTCGTAAATGAGCACGGCTTGGATTACATGATTTCTGATCGTTCTGGCGGCTTATCTGTTGGTCAATCTCAGCGTTTGGCTCTAGCTCGCGCAATGATTCAAGACGGTCAGTTCTGGTTGCTCGATGAACCCACTGCCAGCCTAGATACTCGTAGCGAACAGTTGGTAATGAAAGGCATCAATAGCAACATCGAAAGCCGCACTGCCTTACTTGTGACGCACCAACTTGCCCCGCTTCAATCGGTCGATAACATTCTGGTTATGCGCGATGGTGGTCTTGTTGAACAAGGTCATTACTCTCAGCTTTCGACTGCGGGTGGTTTATTCGAAGAGATGCTTAACGCGAACTTAGCTCAACAAGATAATAAGGGTAATTTAGATGCGTGATTTACTGCCTTACCTGAAACTCTATAAAAAGCATTGGTTTGGCCTATCGCTAGGCATGCTATTGGCTTTTGCTACTCTGTCGGCTTCTATTGGCTTGTTAACGCTATCAGGCTGGTTCATTTCAGCTTCTGCGGTTGCAGGCCTTACGATTGCACGTGAAACCTTCAACTACATGCTACCGGGTGGTGGTGTACGTGGTTTGGCAATGAGCCGTACTGCGGGTCGTTGGGGTGAACGTGTTGTCAGCCACAATGCAACATTCAAATTGTTAACTGATCTGCGTATCTTCTTCTTCAAGAAGCTGGCTCCGCTGATCCCAGGTCGTATTTCAAACCTTCGTGATGCTGATCTTCTGAACCGCTTGGTTGCTGATGTCGACGCGATGGATCACGTGTACTTGCGCTTAGTAAGCCCTGTGACGGTGGGTGTGTTCGGGATTTTCTTCCTGACTCTGTTCTTAATGTGGTTCGATAGCTCACTAGGTTTAATCTTAGGTTCTATCCTTCTGATCATGCTGTTGGTTTGGCCAATCTTGTTCTACAAATTGGGTAAACGTAACGGTGGTGAGCTGACACAGAACAAAGCGGATCTTCGTGTGACAACGCTAGATTGGATTGAAGGCTACAGCGAGCTAACTCTGTTCGGTGCTGAAGAGCGTTACCGTAATGCGATTCTAGAAACGCAACGAAAGCTGATGGCGAATCAGTTTGTGAATGCTAACCTAACCGGTATGGCTTCAGCTGCGCTAATGCTGTTCAACGGTTTGACGCTGGTTCTTATGCTTTGGCTTGCGGCAGATGGCGTGGGCGGTAATGCTCCAGACCCGTTCATCGCGCTAATGGCGTTCGCAACCATGGCAAGTTTTGAGCTATTGATGCCAATCGCAGGCGCGTTCCAGCATTTAGGTCAGACTCTGTCTTCTGCACGTCGCTTGAATGAAGTGATTCTGTCAGAACCTGAAGTTCAGTTCGCTGAAGAGAAACTCGACATCAACAAGCCGCTTGATATTACGTTCTCAAACGTGACGTTCAACTACCCTGACTCTGAGCGCAGTGTTCTGAACGCTGTCGACCTAACGATTCCGGCAACGAACAAAGTAGCGATTGTGGGTCAAACAGGTTCTGGTAAATCGACTCTGATTCAGCTTCTGACTCGCTACTGGGATCCTAAGAAGGGTTACATCTCAATTGCGGGCATTGAACTGACTCAGTGGAATGAATCACAGCTTCGTGAATCAATCAGTGTGGTAAGCCAACGTGTCGACATTCTAAATGGTACTTTGCGTGACAACTTGTTGATTGCAAGACCAGAAGCAACCGATGATCACTTAGCGAATATCTTAAAAGACGTTGGCCTAGAAAAGCTGCTTGAGAATAACGCGCTTGATAGCTGGTTAGGTGATGGTGGTCGTCAACTTTCTGGTGGTGAGAAGCGCCGTATTGGTATTGCACGTGCAATCCTTCATGATGCCCCTATCCTGCTTCTTGATGAGCCAACAGAAGGCTTAGATAAGCAAACAGAGCAAAGCATCATGACGCTGTTCGAGAAGCACTTCGAAGGCAAGACGGTTATCTTCATTACACACCGTTTGATTGGTCTGGAATCGATGGATTCTATCGTTCTGATTGAACAAGGCGAGATTGTTGAAAACGGCTCTCACGAGAAGCTGTTAAACGAAGAAGGACGTTATTTCCAACTTCGTCAGGCAATCTAGCTTCCCCTTAAGCTATAAAGAAAACTATTCAAGGCCCGAGTTTATGCTCGGGCTTTTTGTTGTCTGCGATTCTAGTCTCGAGCAACCATTCCCCCCTAAACGGTTGTTCATGCGCTGATTAGTTTTGCCCTTTCCTACAAAAACTTACCATTTACAAAGCAACGAGTTGCACACAATTCAAGTCGTAGCACATTACTATGATCATCTTTCTAGGATAATACGTATTGATCAATCTCATGGAATAACCTCCCCCTAAAATAATGGAGAACAGTGTATGTCTTTACGATTAATCGCAACAACGATAGCGCTTGTAGGTGCTAGCTTTACCGCTCAAGCGAGCTCGGAATGTGAAGTATCGATTGATGCTAGTGATCAAATGAAATTTTCAACTGACACATTAAGCGTTCCAGCGAGCTGTAAAGAAGTGAAGCTGACGCTAAACCATACTGGTTCTATGCCAGCCCAATCAATGGGTCACAACATCGTTATAACAGACACTGCGTCGCTACAAGCAGTAGGTATCGATGGTATGTCGGCAGGTATCGACAATAACTACGTAAAACCTGACGACAGCCGCGTTTACGCCTTCACTCGTGTTATCGGTGGTGGCGAGTCAACCTCAATCACTTTCAGCACAGAGAAAATGACAGCCGGTGGCGATTACTCTTTCCTATGTTCATTCCCGGGCCACTGGGCAATCATGAATGGCAAGTTTGAGTTTAAATAACTCGTTAGTCTAGATTGTACAGATACATCAAAGCCCCAACCTAAGTCGGGGCTTTGTTATATTGGCTTCGATTACAGCTTGAAGCGGCTGATTTCGCTTTCTAGCTCGTGAGACAGTTCAGAAAGCTGCGCAGCTTGCTCTGCAGCTTGGTGTGCTTCGTCTGCTAGCTCGTTAGATACGTCACGGATTCCTTCAGTGTTGCGAGTAATCTCAGACGTTACTGACGCTTGCTCTTCTGCAGCAGAAGCAATCTGTGTTGCCATGTCACTGATGCGTTCAACAGCAGCATGGATTTGCGTTAGGCTTGCAGCCGCTGAGTTCGCGTCATCAACACTGGTTTCAGCAAGTGTACGGCTATCGTTCATGATGTTAACCGCTTTGCCTGTTGTACCTTGCAGCAACTCAATCGTTTGTTGAATTTCTTGCGTTGAACCGTGTGTACGTTGGCTCAGAACTCGAACTTCATCCGCTACTACTGCGAAACCACGACCTTGCTCACCGGCACGTGCTGCTTCAATAGCGGCGTTAAGTGCAAGTAGGTTCGTTTGTTCTGCAATACCTTGAATGTTAGACAAGATAGCGTTGATGCTGTTGCCGTGCTCTTCAAGCTCGAGAATCACGTTAGTTGCGATTTGAACTTCTTGAGCAAGGTTTTGGATAGAGCTTTGAGTCTGTGTCACTTGACCAGTACCGTGCTCACACGCGCCAACCGCTTCAGATGAGTTCTGTGCAGTGTGGTCTGCGTTACCTGCGATCTCTTGTGTTGCTGCAGCCATTTCGTTAACGGCTGTTGCTACCATGTTGATCTCGTCTTGTTGCATTTGGATACGAGCACTACGTTCTTCAGCTTGAGAAGCCGTTTGACGTGCTTGGTTGCCTAGCGCAGCAGATACTTCGCTTAGCTTGATCACCATGGTGTGCATGTTACCCACAAAGCGGTTGAAGTTTGCTGCAAGCTGACCAATTTCGTCGTCGCTCTTAGGCTCAAGGCGTTGAGTAAGATCGCCCTCACCTGAAGCAATTTCTTCAAGTGCTGCTGAAACGCGGTTTAGGTCGCGGAATAGGAAGCTTACTAACCAAGACACGAGTACGATTACGATGAGCGTAATAACGACAGCAGTGATGATCAGCTGAGTAAGTAGCGTTGAGTGGTTCGCTTCTTCTGTTGCTTTGTCCATCTGAACCGCGAAGATCCAGTTAGTGTTAGGCACCTTCGTGAAGTAAAGCAGCTTGTCTGCGCCGCGCTCTTTGATGATCTCGATGCTACCCGTACGCACTGCGTTTTCGATGATAGGCATAGAGATATCGTTTGAAAGCTGGCTTACCGGCTTCAAGCTTAGTGCTGAATCTGGGTGTGCTAGGAATGTGCCGTCAGAGGCATCAATTAGCATTGCGTAAGCGTTGTCACCAACATCAAGGCTGATTACATCGTTAACCAACTGGTCGATCAGTACGTCTGCACCAACAACACCAACAAGTTGGCCGTTGTGGCGAACAGGTTCTGCGATCGTTACTAGAAGTGCTTTGGTGATTGCATCTTGGTAAGCCGTAGTAATGATTTGCTTACCTGCAGCGTTTGCTTCTTGGTACCAAGGACGTTGACGAGGATCGTAATCTGCACGATTACGTTCAGGATGTGAACGGTACATTCCACCTTCTGGAGTACCTAAAAAGATATCGTCAAAGCCACCCGCTACACGAGCTTGTCTAAGGAAAGGAACAACATCATCCTCTCGTGAAAAGTCATTAAATGCTGATGCGATATCAGTACGGATATCAATCCAGTTTTTAATACCTTCAGATGCTGCTTCAGATACGCTTTCAGCTCGTAGGTATACGCCATTACGAGTCTGTTCAAATAATTGGTTTGCTGATAACCAAGTCAACGCTGTAGCCATAACGACAACAGCAGATAGGCTAGCACCTATCAACTTCTGCTTTAGTGTTAGTTTCATGTCAAAGTTTCACGAGTGGTGGGAAATCCCGCGCATACTACCCAATATCAGTATTAAATTCGAGCAATTTTATAATTTAATATCGGAATATAATTTTAAGCAAACCATAAGCTTACCTAATGTCAATTCCTTGGCTTGTCGCCAAATTTAAGGCGTCATTATCTCTACGGTTATTAGTATTTTTATCGCACTTCACATGTTAAAAAGAGACAAGAAAACACGGTAAAGAAGAAACAAAAAAGGCAGAAGAGTTTCCTCTTCTGCCTTCATATTATTTACCACTCTACTGCGTATAAATTGCAGTAGATTTCAGCTTAAAAGCCTAGCGCTTTTCTGTACGCATACCCATTAGCAAGCTCACACACATCAGTAATAGAATGATGGTAAATGGTAATGCCGTCGAGATTGCACCCGCTTGTAGAGCTTGTACTGCTTCAGTACCACCAACCCACAATAGAGCCACAGCAATCGCACCTTCAAGGAACGCCCAGAACACACGTTGAGGCACAGGCGTATCAACTTTACCACCCGCGGTGATGCTGTCGATTACTAGAGAGCCTGAGTCAGACGATGTAATGAAGAATACTAGAACCAATACAACCGCAATGATTGAAAGCAGAGTCCCGAACGGCAGTGCATCAAACATTTGGAACATTGCTAGTGATACATCTGTTAGGCCGTCTTGACCAAGAATACCAACGTTATTCACGATTTGGTCAATCGCCATGCCACCGAATACTGACATCCAAATGATAGTCACTGTAGTCGGTACAATCAGTACTGCTGTGATGAACTCACGAACGGTACGACCTTTAGAAACACGTGCGATAAACATACCTACGAATGGAGACCATGAGATCCACCAAGCCCAGTAGAATACAGTCCAACCGTGCATCCACGTTTCATCTTCACGACCGTGAGGGTTACTCAACGGAATGATGTTTTCAATGTATGCCATCAATGTCGTTGGGATAGAACCTAAAGTCACCGCGTAGCCGATTAGAGCCACTAAGATAAGCAGTAGGAAAGCCACCAACATGTTGATGTTACTGATAACTTTAACGCCACCATCAATACCACGAAGTACTGATACTACCGCCAATAAAGTCACCGCTGTAATCACAATAACTTGCAGACCTAAGCCCGCTTCAATGCCGAATACATGCTGAATACCACTTGCCGCTTGTTGTGCACCAAGACCTAACGATGTCGCCAGACCAAATAGCGTTGCAAGTACAGCAAGAATATCAACAATGTGACCTGCCCAGCCCCAAGCTCTATCACCTAAAATTGGGTAAAAGATAGAACGGATAGAAAGAGGCAATCCCTTGTTGTAAGAGAAAAACGCAAGTGACAGTGCTACTACGCCATAAATCGCCCAAGGGTGTA
Organism: Vibrio sp. 10N.247.310.98; assembly: GCF_041467395.1. Classification (NCBI taxonomy): domain Bacteria; kingdom Pseudomonadati; phylum Pseudomonadota; class Gammaproteobacteria; order Vibrionales; family Vibrionaceae; genus Vibrio; species Vibrio sp. 10N.247.310.98. The sequence goes on from NZ_JBFSUL010000027.1 coordinate 10,424, forward strand.
GACCCCAGTGATACATGGTTGCGCCCAATGCCAGTTTTGCAGCTTCTGGTGTGTTTGGTTCAACACCTAACGGAGTTTCAAACCAACCCGTGAAGTAAGCCGCTGGCTCTGCCACACTCCAGAACATCAAGCCGATACCCATACCTGCGGCAAACAGCATCGATAGCCAAGAGAAGAATGAGTAATCTGCCGTCGCATCAACACCACCAAGGCGGATTTTGCCGTACGGAGAAACAATCAAACCTAAGCAGAAAATTACGAAAATATTACCCGACCAGATGAAAAGCCAATCAAACGAATTGATAATCTGGCCTTTAACGCCATCTAGCGCAGCCTTTGCTGAAGCGGTATCTGTAATAAGAACACCGATCAGGAACAAAGCGATAAGTCCCGCACTAATACCAAATACTGGGTTATGAACATCAAAACCCCATTTTTGGACGTTATCTTGACCGACAGTGTAATCCGTACTGTCGATACTGTATTTATCTATACCTTTAGTCATCATCCCTCTCTACGGAATTCTATTAGGGTCTATTGACCTCGTATTCCTTACTTACCTGCGACTTAATTACAAACTCGAACCTACGATCCAAGTAGTACAAGCTGTTGTCACAATAATTCAAATACTTGGATGTCTGAAGTTTAGCAGGTTAACTTGTTGTTTTCAGTAAACTAGAATCGGTTCGATGGAATTTCAAACAATATTCACGTAATTACTCAAGTTTATGACGAAAAAAAGGTCGACCCTGTCGACCTTTTTATCAAAAATACTTTTAACTCAAAGCATTTTGGTGCTTAACCAATTGATTTTCAGTTCGTAAACCTAGCAATAAGCTTAGGCACATAAGCAATAATATGAAGGCAAATGGTAGCGCCATCGATACCGTTCCAGCTTGCAGTGCTTGAATAGATTCCGTACCACCAACCCATAGTAGAACCGCTGCAATCGCGCCGCCCATCAACGCCCAAAATACACGTTGTGGAACCGGTGCATCCACTTTACCGCCAGAGGTAATGCTATCGATAACCAATGAGCCTGAATCAGAAGAGGTGATAAAGAACACCATAATCAAACCAATCGATACCACTGAAAGCACAGAGCTCATTGGCAGAGCATCGTAAGTATGGAAAAGAGAAAGTGTAATATCTTGCAGACCATTCACACCAATCTCGCCCACCTTGTTCGCCACTTGATCAATCGCGATGCCACCGAAAATAGCCATCCAGATGATGATTACTGTCGTTGGGATGAACAATACAGCAACGATGAATTCACGAATCGTTCGACCTTTAGAGATACGAGCGATGAACATGCCTACGAATGGTGACCAAGACATCCACCACGCCCAGTAGAATACCGTCCAACCTTGCATCCACGTTTCGTCATCACGACCGTGAGGATTGCTTAAGGGAATGAAGTTTTCAATGTAGCCCATTAGCGCGGTTGGGATTGCTTTAATACCCGCCATGCCACCAGCGATGGTAACGAAGATAAGTAAGCCCAAAGCAACCAGCATGTTCACATTACTCAGAAGCTTTACACCACCGTTGATGCCACGAACCACGGACATTGTCGCTAAGAAAGTAACCACTGCGATAACAATCAGCTGCATGCCAATACCGCCATCGGTACCAAATACATGGTTAATACCACTGGTCGCTTGTTGAGCACCTAAGCCCAATGAAGTTGCAAGGCCAAATAGCGTTGCAAGCACAGCGACGATATCAACAATATGACCAAACCAACCCCAAGTTCTATCACCCAAGATAGGGTAGAAAATAGAGCGGATTGATAGAGGTAAACCTTTATTGAAGGTGAAGAAGGCAATCGCTAGAGCAACAACCGCGTAAATCGCCCAACCGTGCAGACCCCAGTTGTAGATGGTTGCACCAAGAGCCAACTTCGCCGCTTCAGGAGAGTAAGCTTCAACACCTAGTGGTGTTTCATACCAGCCAGTGAAATAAGCTACTGGCTCAGCAACACCCCAGAACATTAAGCCAATACCCATTCCTGCGGCGAATAACATCGACATCCAAGATAGGTTTGAGTGCTCTGCTTTGGCATCATTGCCACCAATACGTATCTTGCCATACGGGGAGACAATGAGGGCAAAACAGAAAATTACGAAGATGTTTGCTGCCCACATGAAGAAACCATCGAAGTTACCAATGACTTTCCATTTGATTCCATCAAGCGCCGCTTTTGCGGTTTCAGGGTCTGCGACTAGAAGTGCCAACAGGAAGATAATGATCGCCCCTGCACTGATTCCAAATACTGGGTTATGAACATCAAAACCCCATTTCTGAACGTTATCTTGTCCTACTGTATAATCGGTATTTTCAATACTATACCTATCTTTTACAGGCTCCATGCTTCCTCTCTAATTTGCAGCGCACAGTTTGCAACATTGCATTCGGCGCTTAAATTTCGAAAAGAAGAATATCAACCTGTCGCAAAAATACTAAAAAAACCTCCATAAAGGAGGCGTAAATTACACATTTAGTAATTAAATTACACATTTAACGTTATTTAGCGTAAGATCAGTCCACAAGCCCGGAGCTGACCGCATATTTAGCAAGCTCTGCCGTAGAGTGAATATCGAGCTTATGCTTAATATTTTGCCTATGGGTTTCTACCGTTCGATAGCTGATATTCAGCGCCTTTGCGACCTCTTTACTGCTCTCCCCTTTTGCGACTAATTTCAGCACAGCCTCTTCACGTCTGCTCAATGGATTCTTGACAGATGGCGTGGGAGTAATCGGCTGAGTAAACAAATTCTGCGTGACTTTTTCACAGAAATAGGTCGATCCTTGATTGACCGTTTTGATTGCCTGTACCATTTTTTCAGCCGAAATCTCTTTCAACATGTAACCGACAGCACCCGACTGCATCACCTTCATGATGTATTCACGGTTGTTATGCATGGTCAGCATCAGGACCTTGGCTTCTGGGTCTTCTTCTTTAATCAGATGGGTGGCATCAATGCCATTCATGATAGGCATGCTGATATCCATCAACACCACATCAGGGCGCAGAGACTTAACGACCTCTACCGCTTCTAGTCCATTGCTGGCCGTACCTATCACGCTAATATCTGGCTCGAGTTCCAATCTCGCCATAAAGCCATCCAGTACCACTTGGTGATCATCAGCAATCACAACTCGAATAACTTCACTCATTCATTAATCCCTCTAGTGTCAGTAACACTGTAATTTCCGTTCCGAGGCCAATCTCACTCATCAATTCAAAGTCACCACCGATGAACTCCACTCGCTCTCTCATGTTACGCAGCCCGATCCCTCGTTTTTCCATCGCTTTATAGGTGTTGAAACCGACACCGTTATCTTGAATCAGTAGTTGCAACACATTACCAATTTGCTGAGCGATAACCGTTACTTTGGTCGCTTGTGCATGTTTTTCTATATTATTCAGCGACTCTTGCACGACTCGATATAGGGTCGTCGCCGCCTCTGATTTTAACTTACCAGGTTGAGTAGCAAACATGGTCTCGACTTCTATGCCCGAGTGCGCCTGAAAATCTAACAGTAATGAAGACAATGCCGCTTCTAAGCCTATGTCATCCAATGAACTTGGACGAAGTTGATGCGAGATGTGCCTCACTTCTTCGATCGCTCGCATCAGTGAATGCTGCGACTTATTCAAATGTGCTTTAAGGTCTTCATTTTGTAGCTTATTACCGAGCAGTTCCAAATGGCAACGACTCGACACTAATAATTGGTTAATACCATCATGCAACTCACGCGCTAGATGCTTCTTCTCGTCTTCTTGGAACATCACCGTCTTATGCGCCAGCTCCTTTAAGTTGTTATCAGCAATCCGATGTTCATGCATGTTAATAGCCAAGGTCAGCACGATGATGACCGCGACCGTTACGCTCAAAATCACCACAATCGAAAAGAACGTGGTTTCAATATTCTTATTTATCGCAGCCTGCATCGAAGCCACTTCTTGGTGTACGTCTTCAATATACAAGCCGGTGCCAATCATCCAGTCCCAACGCTCTAACCAAGCGGCGTAGCTCAGCTTAGACACCACCTCACCCGTCGACGGTTTTTGCCACAAATACTGGTGAAACCCGCCTCCGGTTTGCGCTTCTCTTAACAGAGCCTCTATCAGAAAATCGCCATCTTCATCTTGCAGTTGGAGTAGGTTTTGGCCTATCAATTCTGGCTGAATTGGATGAACCAAGTTGGTCCCGAGGCGATCGTATGCGAAGAAGTACCCATCAGAGCCATATCTAAGTTTAGACAATATGGTTCGAACTTTTTTTTTGGCTTGGGCTTCTTGGATATTTGGATCGTTATAGACGTGTTCTATGGCGTCGAACGCGAGATCAACCGTGTCTTTGAGGGCGTTTTCACGCGACTTGATTAGGCTGTCTCTAAAGATCTCGACTTCTTTAGCGCCTAACGTCTTAGTCTGGTGCAGCGAGATCCAACTAATACTCGCCGTTACCAGCAGCAACGGGAGCAACGTCAGCAAAATCAGCTTGGCTTTTAGAGGCATTCCTTTCCCTCACAAAAAACGGCTTACTGAACATCAATAAGCCGTTTTACTTTAGCAATTTATAGATAGCCGTCGAAACATATCATTCACATTCTTGGCTTCACTCACATTCCATAGAAAGATGGGAAAGCGAGAAGTGATCCAAGTACGAGGATTTGAATCAGAATGAACGGCATCACACCTCGGTAGATGTCCTTAGTCGTCACGCCTTTCGGTGCTACGCCTTTTAAATAGAACAAACTAAAACCAAATGGCGGCGTTAAGAAGGAAGTTTGTAGGTTCATCGCAATAAGGATAGCGAACCATGTCATGTTGATGCCCATCAGTTCAGCAACTGGCGCAATGATCGGCACGATGATGAAACAGATCTCTACGAAGTCGATGAAGAAACCCAGAATCAGAATCACCAGCATGGTAATGATCAGGAAGCCCCATTTTTCACCTGGCAGTTGTAGCATCCACTCTTCAACCAGATAGTCGCCACCAGTGTAGGTAAACGCCATTGAGAATGCCGTTGCACCCAACAAGATAGCAAATACCATCGCCGTTACTTTCACCGTCTCTTTCGACGCCTCGTACACCATCGACCAACTAAATTGACCGTAAAGCAGTGCAAGTATCATCGCACCCGCGCCACCTAATGCGGCTGACTCTGTTGGCGTAGCAACACCTGCGAAGATAGAGCCCAGTACAACAATGATTAACGCTAGAGGCGGAAGAATCGCTTTCAGTGCATTAAACACTTCCTGCTTACGGCTGATGGAGTCATCACGTTCAATAGGTTGAGCCGCTTCAGGGTGTAGCTTTGCGTATATCAAGATATAAACGATGTACGCGCCGACCAGCATCACGCCCGGCCAAATCGCCGCTTGGAACAAGTCGCCTACAGGAACACCTAGAACATCACCCAATAGAATCAATACGATGGAGGGTGGAATGATCTGCCCTAGCGTACCAGACGCACAAATAGTGCCGCAGGCTAAGCCTTTGTCGTAATTGTACTTGAGCATTACAGGTAGGGAGATAAGTCCCATAGCAACAACAGAAGCACCAACCACGCCAGTAGAAGCCGCAAGTAGTGAACCTACTAATACGGTTGAAATCGCGATACCACCACGAACGCCGCCAAACAGTCGCCCCATAGACTCAAGCAACTGCTCAGCAAGCTTGGTCTTTTGTAGAACGAGCCCCATAAAAACAAACAATGGAACGGCCATCAGAACCGTGTTTTCCATAATGGATTGAATTCGATATGGCATGAAGGCAAACATTTCAATGCCCTCAGCCCAAACACCAAAGATTAACGCGATACCACCAAAGGTAAACGCCACTGGGAAGCCAAGTAAAAGCGCAAACAAGGCTACGAAAAACATTACTATTCCAATCATGTTCAGCCTCTACTTGTTTTTTGTATGAATATTGTTTGCATGGATAAGATGCGGATTAAAAATCTTATTCAGTGAATGCAGGATCAAACCTACGCCACTGAGTGCCATCAAAAAGAATGACAGCGGGATCATAGCTTTGATGATCCAGCGATACGGCAGGCCACCGGGATCGCCTGAGGTTTCACCCAGTTCATAACTCTCTTTGGCAACATCGATACCAAACCAAGCCACCAGCAGGCAAAACGGAAGTAGAAAGATAAGCGTGCCAAGCAGGTCAATAATCGCTTGTGCTTTAAAGCTCAGTTGCTCATAGAACACGTCAACTCGAACATGGCCACCAGCCTTGATGGCATAAGGAACACCGAGTAGGAAAACGGCGGAGAAAAGGTGCCATTCCATCTCTTGGAAGGCGATAGAGACATCGTTGAAGGCATATCTCATGACAACGTCATACACGACGTTGGCGATAAGTAAAATAAACAACATACTGGAAAGCCATCCCAGTGCGTCACCGATACGATTAAACAGGCGTTCAATATAAATTAGACTTCGCATTCCCGACTCCATGGAATTTGAAAAGACATCGCGCAGCTGAGGTAACGAGCTGTAGGACGTAGAAAAGGTTCTTGAGCGTAATACAGGATTTATCCTGCTTAGTTATTATGTTTTAAATGAACCCTCGGCTTATTCACTCTTAAATACTCAATAAGAAAAGCTTCGGGTTCATTTAGATTCAGTTCAACAACTGTCGATTATTTCGCTTGGCTATTTAGGTAAGCTCTGTGGGAAATATCCGTCCATGAACGTACTTGCTCTAGGTAGCTTGCTTGTGAAGCTTGAATCTCTTTTGCTAGCTCATCTTTCTCAGCATGTGCAGCCAGTAGGCGATCGTTCGCTTCTTTCAGAGCAGACATAACCTCTGGTGGGAAATCTTTCACTTGTACATCAGGGTATTCTGTCTTCATTGAAACCCAGTTCTTACCACTTTCGTGCGTTGCTTGTGTGTACATGTCGTAAGCCGCAGTGCGCATTGCAACACGTAAGATTTCTTGTAGGTCTTCAGGCAGCTTGTTCCATGTACGCTTGTTCACTAGGAATTGAAGCTCTGAACCCGGCTCGTGCCAACCTGTGTAGTAGTAAGGCGCGATTTTGTGGAAGCCCATTCGTAAATCCAGCGATGGACCTACCCACTCTAGTGCATCAATCGTGCGACGCTCTAGAGACGTGTAAAGTTCACCTGGGGCAATGTTCGTCGGTTTAGCACCTAGCTCAGCAAGAATCTCGCCTGCAAAGCCCGGGATTCGCATTTTCAGACCTTGTAGATCTTCAACGCTGTTGATCTCTTTTTGAAACCAACCCCCCATCTGGATATCCGTGTTACCACCAGGGAAAGACATCAAGTTATGTGGAGAGTAAACCTGCTCCATTAACTCCATACCACCACCGTGATAGAACCACGCGTATTGTTCTGCTGGCGTCATACCGAAAGGCATAGAAGTGAAGTAAAGAGTGTTTGGAACTTTACCTTTCCAGTAGTAAGAGCCTGAGTGACCCATGTCGTATTGACCAGACTTAACCATGTCAAAAACGCCAAGAGGTGCTTTGTGTTTGTTTGCTGAATCGATTCTGATTTGCAGTCGACCATTCGACATCTTCTCAGCCATCGCCGCCATGTTTTTGGTTGCATCACCGAAAACTGGGAAGTTTGGTCCCCAAGTTTCCGCAAGTTTTAAACGGTAAACCTTATCAGCGGCTGTAGCACCAGTAGCGACCAAAGCTAAACAAGCCGCAGCAGTTACTGCAACGTTTTTAAAAACTCGTGTGAGGGAGTTAGAAATGAGACTCATGTTCACGTCCTTTGTTGGGTTAACACTCTTTCTATGAGCATTTTTTATGATTCAACATAAGAGTGCACCGTGATGAGGCAACAAGATATCAGGGAGAGCACGCACGCATGGCGTTAACAAAGTTACGTATTAGACCAAAGGATTAAGTAGAACTACGTAGGAGATGATTGAATAGTGTCGATTTCAAAGGAGTTTGGATATTCACCAAGGCAATGCGTATTGATAAATACCTAAGTATTAATAATTAAATACTCTTAACAATTGATTGCCATTTCGTGATGAAGCTCTATTCATTGCTGTATTTTAGGGGAAAAAATCAAGGCTTTGCTCTCTTGATCTACCTAGCTAACGCCCTAATTTAGTGCTTGCTGATTCGAAGCTCTGACACGAGACAACACTAATCAGTTAAGCCGTATATCGAATTGGAATTGAGATTATAGAGCCTAGGTTTAGGCTTGGATTTGGGCTCGGACTTGGCATAATGTGTCAGATACAAAAAAGCCTCGAAAATCGAGGCTTAAAAACTTAACGAAGCGAATGTAATCCCACAGGATTAGATAGCTTTGTAGATAACCTTGTTACCTGCTAGCTGCTCTTTCGCTACTAGGTTTTCTTCAAGAAGTTTTTTCAATGCGCCTGTTGCCCATGAAGCTGCTTTCGCGTCTTCTTGACCAGCTTCTAGGCCGATACCTTTAGGGTTAATGCCTTCAGCATTGCTAACAACGATGTCTAGAACTTGTTGTTGCTTAGGAGTCAGTGCTACTGCAACTTCTTTAGTTGCTGCTACTGCTTTCTCTACCGCTGGTTTTGCTGCTACAGTTTTTTCTGCTACAACTTTCTCTGCGACAGGCTTCGCTTTTTTCGGCGTTGCCACTGCTTTAACTACAGCCGCTTTAGTGCGTTTCTGCAGTTTAGCCTGCACCTTACGCTTATGAGCAAGTCTCATTGAATATTTCTCCAGTTCACTGCTCTTTTCGCAGTGGTGAAAATTTGAAGCGCGATTTATACCAAAAAACAGGAGCTATTTGTAGAGTGAAGCGTCGAAAGTCGACGAAAAATACCGATATTGTCTACTAGCGTCTATTATTTAAACATCGACTTATCAATTCAGGGTCATATACACTGGTTATCCATCCAGACAAAAATATGAAAACTTGGTGTTACCTATGGACACTCGTCACCTTAGTAATTTCTCTTTGCCTTCATTCACTCGCTCGTACCGTATCCTCGCCATTATTTTAGGCTTCATTTGCTTGATCGTTTCGCTCTACAGTGACAATCCAAAGTTACTGATCGTGGGTGCTTTTTGCAGTATTGCGCTTCTGGGAACTGGCTACTATTTGATGCTGCGCAGCCGAGTGATGTTCACACTTACCCCGACTCATTTTCAGCAGCACTTTTACAAAGGGGGTTGGGTTTTAAAATGGAGTAACATCCAAAAAATTGGTCTTTGCACTTATGAACAAGATGGTTGGCATCAACCTCTGCCCTGGGTCGGAATTAAAGTAAAAGATTACTCGCTCTACCTCGATTCGATTTGCCCTAAAATAACTTGTGAATTATTGCTCAGCCAACGAGCACTTTTGTACTTAGGAGCCAAACAAGCAGGCAAAGAGTCCAACTTTGAGGATATGGTTCTCGACTCATCGCATTACCATGCGCGTTGTACTGAAAGTGGCTGTGTCGAACTAAGCCAATACAAAGAGTCGCAGAATACCGACAACGTAAATTTCAACGATAACCAATCACAGGACAACCTTGATTCACCGAATGAGACAAACAGTCCAAACGCGGTGATTAAAAACTATTCTGGATTGCAGGCGATGCTTGCCAACAGAATGAAATATCAAAGGGGCTTCCACGGTTATGACATTTTCATATCAACCCATGATTTGAATATGAGTGGAGAAGAGTTTGTGGGGCTGGCTCGACGCTACTTGGCTGCCGCTGAACGTCTTTCTGATTAAGGTTTACCAGTAAGTTCACACACAATAAAAAAGCTTAGCTTTCAGGACAAAAGCTAAGCTTCATTTTCAATCAATCGACACAAATAATCGTTTGGAAAATCAAAGATTTAATTAGTACAGAGGCATTTCATCTGCGACGAACGGGTTTGATGCACGCTCGCGACCGAATGTCGATTCAGGACCATGGCCCGGAACGAATGTTACGTCACTGCCTAGTGGCCAAAGCTTAGTCTTGATTGAAGCGATAAGCGTATTGAAGTCACCTTGTGGGAAGTCAGTACGGCCAATTGCGCCGTTAAACAACACATCACCCACAAACGCTAAACGAGCTTGCTCACTGAACAGTACAACGTGACCTGGCGTGTGGCCCGGCGTGTGAATCACATCAATCACTTGATTACCAAAAGTGACTTTGTCGCCCTCTTCTAACCAAGTGTTTGGTTCAAAAGCTTTACACAGTGGGAAACCAAACATCTGACTTTGATTCTCTAGACCTTGTAGCCAGAAGTTGTCTGCCTTATGCGGGCCCACAATTTCAACCTTCAAGATCTCAGCAAGTGGTACCGTACCGCCAACATGATCTAAGTGACCGTGCGTCAGTACCAAGTTCACAACCTTAACACCGAGTTCTTCAATGATAGCCGCGAGTTGTTGAACATCACCGCCCGGATCGACAACGATGCCTTCCATGGTTTCATCACACCACACAATCGAGCAGTTCTGAGAAAAAGAGGTAACAGGTACAACTTGATACTTAAGAGACATATACAAACCTTAAAGAGCGAATCTGGTGAACAACTCGAATATCGCTATGTTATTGGCAACAAACCCAACAATAACAAACTAAACAGCAACAAACTGAGCAGCAATAAACCGAATTATTAGAACAAACTGAAATTTGGGCAAACTATGACATTGGATGTCTACTTTGACAAGTGCCTACCGTATCACTCAATAACTCAGCTTAGCTCTACCAGCTGCGAACTGGACCAGTATCAATGTGGATGAAGTTACTACGAGCGTAATAACCAACACCACCTGCTTGCAGACTTTTAGCTACGTCTCTCAGTTCCTTTAAATCAACACCATCGATACGAAAATCGATCGCTTTACCAAGCATGTGATAGCTCTTTTTAGCGACACCACTCGACTTAGAGCGCAACGCTTCGTTGGTTGCTGGAGAGCGGTAGCCAGAGATGATTTGAACTTCTTTTTGAATACCCAGTACATTTTGAATCTGAGTGATCTGATCAAACAGGTTCTTATCCATTGGATGAATCTCATTGCGGCGGAAGTCACGGCACAGTTTGCTAAGGCGTGCCATCTCGTCACCAACATAGTTAGTGCCATCGAAATAACAAGTCTCTAATCGTTCACCAGTGTGAAGATTGTTCATGCTAATCGTTCTTGGTTGATCCGGGTATGAAGCGAAAGCGATAGAAGGAGTAAGAGAGGCGACTACAGCAGTACCACCAGCGTAAGTCAGAAACTGACGGCGTGAAAATAAACTTTGAGACATACAGCAAAAAAACCAATTAGATCGAACGAAAAATGCACGATACATAATGGAATTTGCTGCGTCAACGTACAAAAACCGTGCAAAACGTTAGTATTTGTAACCTTTGCACGGTTAGTTATTGATACTCATTATAATTTTATCAATAGAAGCTTGGTTGTCATTTTTCAGTCAAGATCACCTTTCTTGACCATATTTCAATCAACCGCCCTCTTTATCATATTGGTAGATATCACCGCGGTATTGTATGCCTCCTTCTTCAAACAACACGGTTTGATAAATGATATGCACTGGAATTCGCTTCTTGAGACGAACCTTAGTATTGGGCGCAAGTTCATCATCCTGATTCGGCACTTTCTTTACCTTAGTCGCAAATAACAACTCCGCGAGTTCCTCGGCATGCTCAACACGAATACAACCAGAGCTATAGGCGCGGAAGTCATCGTTAAACAAGCTTTTACTTGGGGTGTCATGGAGATAGATGGCTCGCTTGTTGGGCGTATTGAACTTATACAAACCCAATGCGTTACTAGAGCCTGCTTGCTGGCGCATTCGATAAGGAAAAGAGTTAAAGTTAATCGTTTGCCAATCTATCTCGGTAGTATCGACAGTTTCCATCGAACGCCAACCATCGATCACTTGAAAATTGTGTGTTTCAAGATAACTCTCGTCGGCTTTTACTTTAGGTAAGATATCTTTAACCATGATTTTCCATGGCACGTTCCAAGTCGGATTTAAGATAACCGAATCAAGCTTTATCTCTAAGAGTGGTGTTTTTCTCGATTTTCTCCCAACCACAACTTTAGATTCAAAAACCTCTTCCCCATCTTCCCAATACTTCATATCAAAACTAGGTACATTCACCACAATCAGTGAGTCTCTATTTCTTGGCCATAAGCGGGCACGCTCGGCGTTCAATGCTAGGGAAGTAAGTCGATCATCAAAGCCCATATTGATCCATTTGATCGTATCTGGCCCGACGATCCCATCATCCGTAAGACCGTGCATGCGTTGGAAAGATTTAATCGCCTTTTGCAGATCTCGATCGAACTTGGGAAAATCGACCGCGATCATCGAGGTATCAACACCAACCAAAGCAATGCGCTCAACAAGAACCGTCTTGTCTGAAAGCTCGTCACCCAAGCGCTTCAAACCTTTCTGTCTATATCGTTCAATATTGAGTTCAGAGGCGGTTTCTAACACCGAATAGGTTGCTTTGAATTGGTCAAAATCCCCAACAGGCGGCGCGTAAGACAACACCATCTCCAATAAGTAATCATTGGCAACGCTGCTTTTTAAGCTCATCAGAATATGCGGAGAAGGCGCAGGTAATTTGGAATGCAACTTGCCCGAGAAGTACCAATCTTTACCGGCAAGCGGCGCATTTTCAACGTAGCTCAGGTAGTAGATAAAAGTATCGGTAAGTAATATGTCCAACTCTTGCCATTGAGCATGGGATTGATAGTGACGGATTTGCTTGAGTTGTCGCTCGAAGAGTGGTGCCATTTGCGCTTGTTCAAGAAGCGACAATTGGAACTCAAACGCTTTAACCAGCTCAGGAGAATCCCAAAGGATAGGCAGAGAAGTGTCTTGATAGATACTCTGTGTGAGCTCTGGATATATAAGCATGAAAGAGAGTTCTGATTCCGCCGGAATGAAACGGCTCTCGTCAGAACTCGCATAGCTCCATGCGTGCACAGAAACTAGAACTAATAATCCACAGAAGTATTTTGCGAACATGCTTAACTCCATCACCAACCATCTCATAAGTATGGCAAAGAAATCGGAGTAAGCATGTTATTTTTAAGAGGCTTTATAAATCAGATTGAACTCCAATGGTTATCCCACTGGACCGATGATTGTTGAGTTGATTTCTCATAAGGCATGCTCTGGCTTACCACACTGCCCGACCCAGAGCTTAATCGAAACTCACCATCAAGCAGCACAGCGCCAGAAGCATCAGATAATGCAGAGAGTTCTACTAACTCTTTGGTCTCTTTAGACCAAATACCGTAGCAGTTGCCTCTTGGCGAAGTCGCAATAATCCAATCATCTGACGCCGCAATACTGGCGATATAGTGATTGAACCTTGCCCATTGCTCTGGCTCTGCGTTCAGTGATTCAAACTTTCCGCCTTTAGTATGCATCGCCAATAGCGAAGGATACTCATCTGGTTCACCACGATATTGCTGGCCACAAAGCACGGATTCAGCACCATCATGGGCTAAGTGTCGAATGCTCAGCTTCTTATCCAACAATTCAACCTGATCAAGTAACACACCTTCAGGAGAAACATAACTCAAGCTCGGCTGCATCGAATCGAGGTTTTTCGGTGTTCTACCATCAGTATGAACGCCACCAACGCCGATCGCGAGATTACCATCCGGCATGATGATCACTTCATGAGGCCCAATACCAAAACCGCTGAACTCTTCGACCTTACGATAGCCTTGCGCGACATCGTAAACGCCAATCACACCTTGGCTGCTGTCCGTTTTCCCTTCAGTGGCATACAGTAACTTGCCATCTAATGAGTAAACGCCATGACCATAGAAGTGACGGTTGTTACCTTTCACGACCATTTTGATCTGCTGACCGTTTTTATAGTCAAACACCATAAAATAGTCACCAGGACGACGAGCAAACACCACCGCATGTGATGAGGTTGGGCAAATCGCGACGCCATGACCACGATCTGGGATCGGCAGTTGACTCAATGGCATTCCATATTCGTCAGCCACAACCGCTGAATATTGACCTCGCCCATTCAGCGCACAACCGATTAATTGAGGCTCACTAGATGAGCTCACAGCACCAGAGCGGCTAGCGCAGCCAAACGGAAGCAATGGAACAGCTGCACAACCCAGTGCAGCCTTGAGTAGCGTTCTTCGCGTAATATCAGTCACCATCGGTAGCATTAAATCCTATTACCACGCCAAGCTCTATCGCCACTTCTTCATGAATGAGGTACTTCAAACGTTCTAGTTTGTTGTATTGAGTCAGCACATCTCTATAGCCCTCTTTGCTCTGTAATAGAGTAAACAAGCTAGAGTCTGTAGGCCAAGTATCTAAGGTTAGCGTGAACTGGGCAGCTACACGATCGGCAAGGTCATTTAAGCCCTTTTCTCTCAATAAACCATCAAGACCATTACCATCTGCTAAGTACAATTTCTCTAGCGCCGCTACGTTCGATTTCAGCTGAGTCATTGAGGTTTGAGCGCGCCATGATTCCGAGAAGTAAGGGCGTGGATGACCAATTTTAGCCATCGGACGACTCAGTTTTTTCATGCTGTAATCAAGTTGATTGGTCAACAAAGCGATGTACTCCGATTCCCAACGCATCTCGTCCAGTGCTAACCACGGGTTAACCTGCCAAGCTTCAGCAATAGAGGCCGATTTCATCGCCAGGTTTTGTGCGATAGCTTGTGAAGATAGACAACCTGAAGCTTTGTCTTGAAGCAATGGAGATTGCTCGTCGTACAGAGACCACTCCAAGGCGCCAAGCCCTTGAACAGTCACACTCTGCTGTGCGATTTCGTCTTGAGTCCAAGCTTTGTTCTGCTGAGTTAGCTGACGCATCTTAAGACCCGTCGTGTTCTTTTTGTCTGGCCAGAATTGAACATTCCAGCTCTCTTCAAGCGCTGCTGTTGGACCTCTTTCTTGGCCTTGTAGTGCCATCCAGCTGTTCATTGTGATCTGCCATTGATCTTTCAAAGCGTCTAACTCAACGTTATCCGTTTCACAGTAACCTTGCATCAGAGCTTCTAATTCGCTCGATTGCTTCGCGAATAGCACCGCTGAATCAAACTCTTGTTGATAGACACTGCGACTGATGTGGTCGGTCGTGTCTGCTTGATAAGACACACCGTTAACCTCAGATGAAGCGGCTTGCTCACCCGATGATTGGCAGCCTGCCATAATTAATGCCGACAAAGGCATTAACAAAAATTTATGTGTCATGCTGTTACCTTACTTCCTAATTTTTCTTTTAATTATATGAGTTCATTAAATGCGAAACGACCGCTGGCCTCGTATTGCTACAAGTTCAGCGGTGCTAAGTGGTTTAATAGCGGCTTTCTTAAGTCATTAGCCGTTAACTAAACTGAATTCAACTCAGCTTATAACGAGTTTAAAAACGCCAATAGTGCTTCACGCTCGCTGCTACTAAGATCTAAAACGTTTTGTTTCGCCATTTCTGCTTCACCGCCATGCCAAAGCACAGCTTCCATAACATTTCTCGCACGACCGTCATGAAGTAAGAAGGTGTGACCATTCACTTCTTTGGTATAGCCTAATCCCCACAATGGCGTGGTGCGCCACTCTTGACCGTTTGCTAGATACTCTGGGCGATTGTCGGCTAAGCCTTCTCCCATATCGTGCAGTAACATATCGGTATATGGGCTGATTAGCTGTTTAGACAACGCAGGTAAGCCTTCACGTTCTGCTGTGCGAATTTCAGCTTGGTGGCAACTTTGGCAACCAATAGCTTTAAACAGTTTTTTACCTTGAACAACCGCAGGCTTATCAACGTTGCGACGAATTGGAACCGCCAAATGCTGCGAATAGAACCCAACAAAATCTAGGATATTATCGCTGACTTCAGGTTCACCACCATTTGGAAAATCATCACAGGTTGATTGAGCTGATGTGCAGTTTTCGTTCGGGAACAAACTGCTTGTTAAGCCCAAATCGCCGTTAAATGCTGCAGCATTTTGTTGCATTAGGTTTGGCTGTCCGGCTTTCCAACCAAATCGACCCAACGCCATTTCGTTAGTTTGAACATCAAGAACATAATTGGCTTTGCCTGTTACGCCTTGGCTGTCCGCAGCTTGTTGCTTCGCGAAGCCAAGAATCGTTTCTTGTGGGATGCTCTCAAGCAGACCTAGGCCGATCATTGGTGGCGCAACACGAGCCGAAAATTCTGTTTTAGGGTGCATTTTACCAAACGCGAGTTCAGTGATTTTTAATGTTGGTTTACGTAGAGTAACAACCGTGCCGTCTTTGAATTCAACAGGAACATCGGTGTAACTGATGTTCACTTTACCCTCTGGTTTCACACCTTGAAGCGCGAAATCTTGTAGCTGTCCACCGTAAGTCGGTTCTGGAATGCCACCATCGCGAATAAAGGCTTGTCTCTGCTCTGGTGTTTCAGCAGGAATACTCAAGCGAACCAGCATGGATACCGCGTTCTCATCGCCTTTTTCTGGCGTGTGGCCACGACCATCTTTGATGTGACAGTTTTGACAACCGTTGGTGTTGAACAATGGGCCCAATCCATCACGTGCATCGGTTGATGATGGTGCAGGAACCCAAGGGTTTCTAAAGAAGCTGTTACCTACACTGAAATCTAAGCGTTTGCTCATTGGTAGGTTGGCAGCAGGAAGAGAAAAAGCGTTTGCTCCCTCTTTCTTCACGGTTGTTTTGCCACCTGAGTAGGTTTCATGGGCATGTAATGGAGCTAAGAAAAACAGTGCGGTTAATAGTGAGGCTGAGAGATACGACTTCATACATTGCCTTGCTGTGTTTTTGATTTTAGTTTTTATGTGGGAGTAACTTTCATGAGTAACAAACAATTAAGGGCTCAATGAGAGCCCTTTATGATTTTCGTCTCGGGTTCTTAGAACTCGTGATCAGCCGTGTCTGGGTTAAGGCTATCAATGCCAATCACACCAGCAGCACGCTCAATCGCAGCCGTTTGAGACACTAGCGCAACAATTGTTTTGTTTACTAGTGCATTACCCGAAGCGTTGTCAGCAGCAATTAGCTGATCGAAATGCTGGTTGTTTTTCTCTGCAGAAACAACAAGCTGGCCAACTTGTGCACGTGCTAAGTCAAACTGCTTTTGGATCTCTTTCGCAGCTTGCTCATCTTTTTGCTCTACTAGGTCAAACAGGCTAGGACCTGAAAGCAGAGTACCGTCTTCACGCTTGTATAGACCCGTATAAACGTTGTAGATACCTTGCTCGTTGTAGTAGTGAGAGTTGTGCGTGTTATCAGAGAAGCAGTCGTGCTCATCTTCAGTAGAGTTAGCTTCTAAAGCCACCTTCATACGCTCACCAGCAAGTTCACCAAGAGACAGTGAACCCATGCCGAATAACATTTTACGTAGGCCGTTTTCGCTAGATTCAGAAAGCAGTTCTTGACGGTAGTTACCTTTCTCGCCTTCAGCCCACTGCTTTTCCATCCATTCTAGGTCTTGGATAAGTAGCTCAGCAGATGCTTTTAGGTATGCGCCACGACGGTCACAGTTGCCGTTAGTACACTCAGCGCCAACAACGAAATCAGTGTAAGCACGCTCACCTGCACCGCTGTTTGTACCGTTTAAATCTTGGCCCCAAAGTAGGAATTCAATTGCGTGGTAGCCAGACGCTACGTTCGCTTCAGAACCACCGATCTCGTTCAAGTCTGCGATTAGCTCAGGGGTGATGTTGGTTGCATCAACGGTAGTCTGACCAATTTGGAAAGTCTTGTTAGCCACGATGTTTGCGCTAGCGCCTTCGTTACCAAGTTCATATTGGTAATCAGTCGAAACATAATCAATCAGGCCTTCATCAAGTGGCCATGCGTTCAGTTGGCCTTCCCAATCATCAACAACAGCGTTGCCGAAGCGGAAAACTTCTGACTGTTGGTATGGTACGCGAGACTCAAGCCAAGCTTGTTTTACTTGTTCGAAGTTGCCAGCAGAAGGAGAAGCTAAGAAGGTATCAATAGAAGAGTTCAACGCTTTTGCTGTAATTACTGAATCTGCAAACACTGCATGCGCAATATCTGCGTAATGTTCTACAACTTGATCTTGAGTTACTGCTGCGAAAGAAGAAGCAGAGGCAAAAATGAGTGACGAAGTTACGGCTTTTGTCACTAAAGATTTAATGGTCATGAAGCATCCTTGTTGAGCTTTAAATTATTATTCGTAGTAATAGTGCAAACCATTATCATTTGCACTACGGATTGAAATAATACAAACTTACAATTTTATTGCAAGATAAATACAAAAAAACCTCACATATGTGAGGTCTTTAAACATTTTTATGTTAAGCGTAACAAAGAGGCTAATCAGATATCCAGATTATGCTTACCGTGTGAGACTTTTGCCTTCAGGTAGCTTTCATTACCCGATTTGATATGAGCAGAGGTATTCACCACTTCTTCAATCTCAATACCAAAAGATTTTAGCTCATTGATCTTCTTAGGGTTGTTGGTGACTAAGCGGATTTTTGTAGTACCTAAGGCGCGTAGCATTTCAGCAGCTTCAGTAAAATCGCGTAGGTCATCGCCAAAACCTAGGTGGTTGTTGGCTTCATAGGTGTTCATGCCTTCGCTTTGCAGACGGTACGCATCGATTTTGTTGTACAAGCCAATACCACGACCTTCTTGGCGAAGATAAAGGATCACCCCACCCGTCTCACCCATAATTCTAATGGTTTCGTCTAACTGCTCGCCACAGTCACAGCGAGAAGAATGGAAAACATCACCAGTCAGGCACTCAGAGTGCATACGAACAAGAGGTATGTCTTGTGTCTTGTCTGCTGATTTAAATATCACAGCAACATGCTCTTTATCTGTTTTCAATCCATGAAAAGACAGAAGTTCAGCATCTATACTGCTTGTTACCCCTACTTTGAAATCTATTCTGGCACGCACTTCCGCCATAGCTATACTCACTTGAAAATTCGATGTATTTAACGACGCTACATTATATGTCTAGGCAATATTTTGTAGCTAACTATCTAATGATAGACACTATGAGGCTGTTAACAATTTTTTTCAAGGTCGACCTTGTACAAATTGTTATAATATAACAATTATTTTTCAATTAAGAAAAAACCCCACATTGGGATGACCTACATGGGGTTATAAATTAAACAGTTGCGGCTAAAACTACACTTTTTTACAGAACGCTCAACTTACTTGAGTTTGCTTCCAGATGACAAGTTGCACCCAAGCATTCTCTAATTCGGTTAGCTCTTCTTGCGTAAGCGTAGAAATGCTCGACTTAGCACTGTATCTCTCTGCCCATTTATCTGACTGGACATGAGTATGGAACTCTTTCTTTAAATTTGAGATTACGTTATCCACAGATACATCCTTATATAGCAGTGCTTAGCCTTTATAATCGGTTAATGTTACAAAATACAGGTCAGTTGGTAAACAGTAATACACAATTTTTATGAGCTCTTCCTAACACTTTTTACTGATAAATATATAAATAAGAGAAGTAATAGGCTCGGTAGCAACCAAAGTAATAGATTTGAAGCCGTCATTGCCGGTTTATAAAGTACAAACTCACCAAATCTTTCCGTCATATATTGAGTAATTTCACTATTACTCTTCCCTGCTTTCACCATATTGAACACAACAAGACGTAAGTCTTTTGCTATTGGTGAGTTGGATTCAATCAGATTTTGGTTTTGACATTGTGGGCAGCGTAACGTTTTCGCCAAGCTGATAGCACGTTGCTGTTGTTCTGGATTATCAAACTCAAACAGTTCAACTTGAATACTCGTCTCTTTATTATTGGCAGTAAAAAGATCTTCAGCCATAGTCGGAAGGCTAATCACTAAAAGCGCTGACAGCATAAACAAGGTTTGTATTAGAGACTTCATCATCCATTCACACCATCAAAATACATCGCAAGCTCATCTTTCCATACCGTTTCATTAATAACGCCCAATAGCTTCTTAATGATCTGGCCATTGGCATCAACCAAATACGTTTCAGGTGTGCCGATTACGCCCAACTCTAACGCTAACTTGCCTTGAGGGTCACTGATCACGGTTAAGTACGGGTTGCCATCGTTCGATAACACGTTAATCGCAGCCCCAGAGTTATCTCGATAATTGAGCCCAACGATGGGAATGCCTTTATCGTGAAGTTGAAGCAAAAATGAATGTTCGGTTTTACATATCCCGCACCAAGATGCCCATACATTAACCAGTTGATAAGGGTGCTGCGTGACATCAGTAAGCGTAACTTTCTGCTGACCACTGACGCCTTCACTATTCACTAACGCACTCGATGTAAATTCTGGAAATGCCCTTTGTTGTTCAGACACCATGGTCGATTGCTGCTTATTATCAAGCGCAAAGACAAATCCCAGCACCACAATCAATGCTAAGGCAATTAGAGTAATTAGCTTGTTACGAACGCTGTTATGCATACTGTGACGCCTTAACGGTTTTCTTTTTACGATGAGTCAATGAGAGCAAAGCGCCGATAATGGAGAACAGCCCACCAAACCAGATCCAGCGCGCATACGCCTTATACTGAACACGAAATGCGTAAGCGGTGGAATCGACTTTCTCGCCCATGGTGATATAAACATCGCCATGCCAGAACCACTTCATTGCAGGCTCACTCATGTTCATAACACGAACTTGGTAGTGTCTTCTTTCTGGCGCGATGGAAAAGCTTTGCTCGCTAGCATCTAATTCGAGTATCGCTTTTTCTGCAGTAAAGTTGGAGGCGACATAGAGCTCGGTATCACGATGAGAGAGCGTCCAGCCCATAAACTCAACCTCTTCACCTGGGCTCAATTTGTAACTTCGCTCAAACGAGTGGTAGCTATTCATCGCGGCACCTATCGCTAATACTGCGACACCCACATGCGCCAACGTCATCACCCATACTTTGCGTTGAAACTTAGAGTTGCGCGTTACCGCTAAGCCGTAAACATGAGTCAGGGCTACCCAAAACGCAAGTGACCATGTCATTAGCACCATCACTTGGATCGCTTCAACTTGCAAAACATAAGTTACAAAGCCAAGACAGAGAGACAATAAGGCAATAATTCCAATCACACCTTTCGACGCTTGAGGTTTGATACTGAGCAATGGCGCTAACCCTATCACTCCCATCGCAAGCAGAGCCAATGGCGCAATAAGAAGATTAAAGTAAGGTGCGCCCACAGAGATATTTCCAAGGCCAAGTAATTCAAAAACCATTGGGTAGAAGGTACCAAACACCACCACCGCCGTACCCAGTACAAATATAAGTACCGCCACTAAACTCAAAAAACTTTTACTCGCAAAGCTAGTGATTGGATTCGACTCGAAAGATTCACCACGAACAATAAGAAGAGAAAACGAACTCACTAACACCAAAACCAGTATCAGCAACAGCGCGATACCTTTGGTTGGGTCAACAGCAAAAGCGTGTACCGATGTGAGTACACCAGAACGAACAATAAAGGTGCCTAAGATACTCAAACAAAACGTAATGAAAGCGAGACTGAGAGACCATTTCAGTAGCTGTTGTTTTCCCTTTGCAACGCCTAGGCTGTGGAGCAAAGCGGTCGAAGTTAGCCACGGCAACAAGCTGGCATTTTCAACCGGGTCCCAGAACCACCAACCACCCCACCCTAACTCGTAGTATGCCCACCAAGAACCAAGAATGATCCCTGCGGTTAAAAAGATCCAAGCGACCAAACAACAACTGCGACAATGAGCGACCCAATCGAACTCAATCGGATCCACCAGCAAAGCGGCCACAGCAAATGCCAAGACCACAGAGAAACCAACATAACCCAAATACAACAGAGGCGGATGGAATATCAAACCAACGTCTTGCAGCATTGGGTTAAGGTCACGCCCTTCAAGTGGCAAGGTCGAATTCAGTTCAAATGGGTTCGAAGCAAATAAGGTAAACCATGCAAATATCGCGAGTAACACATTCATCACCCACAATACGCGGCTCTGATACTCAGAAGAATATTGCTTTTGTAGGGCAATCACACCCGACCAACAGCTAATGGTTAAGACCCAAAATAGCAATGAGCCTTCATGTCCAGCCCACACAGCGGCCATTTTGAAGAAGGTGGGTAATTGAGTATTGGAGTGTTCTGCAACATAGAGGATGGAAAAGTCGTCACCTACAAAGGCATAGCCAAGTAAAACGATAGCGCCAATGGAAAACAAAGCGCTAGAGAGGGAGAAACTGCGAATTAAAGCCACATTTTGTGCTTGTTTAGTTAGCATTTGATACATCGAATACACAGCGATAATGCTGCTGAGAACAGCGACCAAAATTAAACTAAACAGCCCCAAAGAACCGACCATATCACCTCAATCAGGCTCTACCTAAGCAGAACCAAGTTAAACCATTATTGGCATTGATTGCTCAACTAGCTGATGTAACTCAACTAGCTATTGCTACTCAGCGAAAAGAAATTTAGTGAGCAGATGTTTAGTATCCAACATCCACTCACTTATAACCTTGAGCGAAATTAAGCTAACGTTAATTGTCCTGCATAAAGGACAAACGTTCTTAGCATTAATACGCCCATCAGACTCAATGAAGTAACAGAGAAAATATACACAGTACTATGGCGAACCGATGCTGGTGTCACGGCGTTAAGCAACAAGGGTAAAACCATACCCACACCAATTACGCCATACCAGAACCAACTTGCCCAGAAACCACCGCCAATCGCGTTCCATACTGCCTGCTCACTTTGACCACCAGCAAATATCAACCCAGTGAAGAAAGTAACAAGGACAAACAGTTCAAACATAACAACAGGACGTTCGAAGCCGTGGATCCAAGAAATACTCGCACTATGCGGAGACTCCTTAAAGACCAACACACCAAATAAAATACATGCCGCCGCTCCCGAGGATAAACTCGAGAATAAGAACAATATCGGCAACACTGGGTTATTCAGCATTGGGAAGGTATTTAGCGCAGAGAGTAAGAAGCCAGTGTAAGCCGCAAGTAATAGCGCAAGCACAGCTAAGAATATTTCAAAAACATTCTCAAAAGATTCTAATTTGCCAATCCAGTTACTGACAAAATCGAGTCGCCCTTTTAACCATGCTTGATCACTCAAGAATACGGCAATCTGATTTCGGAATATAATGCCGATCCAAACAAATAGGATCACCATATACACTTGGAATAAGATCACACCCATCGACATCACTGACGTCGGATTATAAAAGATCATGATCTTCCAAAATGATAGTGGTTTCGTCAGGTGGAAAACCAAGATCAATAAACCTGAGATGATCCCGAATGGTGCTAGAAAAGCCGTTGCCTTTAATACACCATTATTCGCTGGATCGTCCTCAATCACCTTTCTCTTAAGGTAAATCGAGATCATCACTGCACCCGCTGACATACCCGCCAAAAACAGATAGATAGCAATGATCCAGTCCCAAACCACGGTACCTGATTGAAACGCTGTATCCCATGCACTCATAATCAAATCTCCCCTTTTTGGTGTGGCACTTTATAGAGTTTTGGCTGAGTACCTAGATAAGCCTTATCTCTGTAAACCACTTCAGATTTAAGTACCTGGTTTATCTCGCTCTTAGGGTCATTTAAGTCGCCAAATATCAGCGCATTGGTAGGGCAAGATTCAACACAAGCAGGTAATTTACCTTGCGCAAGATTGGTATCGCGGCAGAAGTTACATTTGTCGGCCGACTTATTCTTAGGATGGAAGAAGCGCACTTGATATGGACAAGCTAGCAGGCAATAACCACAGCCGACACACTTCTCTTTATGTACATCAACAATTCCTGTCTTCTCATCTTTATAGGCGGCGCCTGTTGGGCAAACCATCACACAAGGTGCATTATCACAATGTTGACAAGAGTTACGAGTGAAACGGTAATCAACATTTGGATATTCACCTTGAGGTTCGCTCTTTATGATTTCTAAGCGCGATACGCCTTCAGGCACTTTGTTTACTTCACGACACGCCTCAGTACAAGCAGTACAGCCAATACAAGCGGTTTCGTCATGAACCATTCCGTAACGCTTGGTGCCATCTTCCTGAACATTAGCCAGCGTTTTGCGGCTTGTAACCGCTGCAGTACCTGCAACACCAGTTGTGAAAATAACGGCACCCGCGCCAGCTAAAAAGTTTCTTCTTGAGCAGCTCATAGATTACTCCCCTTCTTTCTTCTGGTTGAAGTCTGAATGGCAATCCACACACAGCTTGATGGTTTGCTTTTTATCTAAGCCAAGCACCTTCGCTTCACTCGCATGCACATCGTGACAGTTTGAACACGTTAAGTTTTGTGCGTGTACGTCATGAGTCCAACTCGCTTCGCGCAGATCATCAGGCTTATGACAATCTATACATTGGCTGTTGGCATCTAGGATTAAGCTAGGATCGAGGAAAACCTTTTCGGTTCCGGGTTGTGATTGAGCCGCGCGATACTTCACCACCTCAGGTGCACCATCACGGTGATCGGGGCCAATAGAACTATGACAATCTGTGCAATTCACTTCACGGCCAAGCAAAGCGTGCGCACTCTCACCATGTGAACCAAATACCGTTTCTTTAGAATCTTTATGGCATTGGACACACTTGTAATCTTTGTCACGTATTAATTCGACTTCATGTCTTGTTGACTCTCCTACTGGCGTAACAGCAGGCTCTGCAACAGCATGAATGGAATAACCATAGAGGCAGAATGCTAGAAGGGATTTAAGCATTATGACTATGGCCAATTTAATATTGCCCATTTTATCCTTTCCTTATACCGGCATTATTTAACTCTCAACTAAATAATATTCCGGTTAAACAAAAGTACCCTTAAACGATATTATTACCGCTTAAATGATATCAATTCTTATTTTGGATAAGCCACAACGCTTTCTATATTTAGAATATACCCCTAATTAGGTAAAGCGAAATATACAAAGGGTAATATGTGAACACAATCACCCTATTTATAGTGAGGGCATGTCGGGTAATTATTTGTTATATATGATAATAATTCTCAATAAGACCAGTCTAACTTGACGTCCACATACCCCTTTAGGGCTATATAAACTTCAACGTGATTGAAGTCACTGTCATTAATTGATCTAAAACAAGCAAACATCCGACACGTAACAAAATGTGTTTATTTATGAATTAATATAAACAGCAATTCTCCAGTTCTTAATTTGAATAGCAAACTCACAACGCTTGGTATAAAAATCAGTATATTGGAGATATCACTGTGAAAAAGCATTGGATACGTAATTCCGTCACAGCATTATTAATGGTTAGCGCATCACTAGTAAGCGCGACCAGTTTTGCTGCGTCTGAACAAAAAGAAATTGGTGATCCTCGTAACGACCAGTTCGAGCAAAACCACCCAGATCAATACCATTCATGGAGACAAACGTCAGAGAGCGAAGCCATTGAAGACGCACTAAAAGAAGATCCAAACATGGTTATTCTATGGGCGGGCTACGGTTTCGCGAAAGACTACAACAAAGCCCGCGGCCACTTTTATGCGGTTGATGATGTAAGACAAACCCTGCGTACTGGCGGACCAACCGACGAAAATTCAGGCCCAATGCCAATGGCGTGCTGGAGCTGTAAAAGCCCAGACGTAGCACGCGTTATTGAAGAGCGTGGTGAAGACGGCTACTTTGAAGGTAAATGGGCTCGTCTTGGCAGCGAGATAGTCAATCCAATTGGTTGTGCCGACTGTCACGATACTCAAAGTGAAGGCTTTAAAAATGGCGAACCTGCACTAAAGATCACTCGTCCTTATGTTGAACGTGCGTTCGATGCGATTGGGAAGAACTTCGAAGAGCAAGGTCGCTTTGATCAGCAAGCCTCTGTGTGTGCTCAGTGTCACGTGGAATACTACTTCACGGGTCCAACAAAAGGTGTGAAATTCCCTTGGGATAAAGGGACGCGTGTTGAACAGATGGAAGAGTACTACGATCAGATTGGTTTTAAAGATTGGACACATAAAGTCTCTAAAGCACCAATGCTAAAGGCTCAGCACCCAGGTTACGAAACTTGGCGTGAAGGTATTCACGGTAAGAACAACGTCGCTTGTGTTGACTGCCACATGCCTAAAGTGACGAAAGAAGACGGTACCGTTTACACCGACCATAAAGTAGGTAACCCGTTTGACCGCTTCGAAGACACTTGTACTAACTGCCATACTCAATCTAAAGAGACCATGCGTAACATCGTTTCAAGCCGCAAAGCTCAAGTACTAAACATGAAGCTGACCGCTGAGAAACAAATCGTAGCCGCTCACTTTGAAGCAGGCGCAGCATGGGAAGCAGGCGCAACAGAACAAGAGATGGCACCTATCTTACAAGATATTCGTCATGCGCAATGGCGTTGGGACTACGCTATCGCATCTCATGGTGTTCACATGCACGCGCCTGAAGTAGCCCTAGAGGTTCTTGGAACGGCGGTTGACCGCGCAGCAGACGCGCGAACTAAGATTGTTCGTCTACTTGCGAAGAAAGGCATTACCGATCCAATCGAGATTCCAGATATCTCAACCAAAGAAGCCGCTCAGAAAGCGCTAGGAATGGACATGGATAAGATGAATGCTGAGAAGCAACACTTCTTAGACACCGTGGTTCCTAAGTGGGAAGAGCAAGCTGAAAAGCGTGAAGCTAACTACGAATACTAGTTCCTTCAAATAGACCAATAAGATAAAACCAGTCACACTGTAAAGGTGTGGCTGGTTTTTTAGATTTGGGCGCACTCAACCGTCCCAATTTCACATTACCTTTTAGCTAATTCAAGGAACAAAGAATGAAGCACTTACTTTCGCTTTCGGCATTATGCATCGCATTAACAAGTTCAGGACTTCACGCCTCTGAACGAGCAGAAACAGGGTGGGAAATGATTGAGGAAGGTGCGCTTGTGGTTGATGTCAGGACACCAGGAGAGTTCAAGCAAGGTCATCTGGACAATGCGCTTAACTACCCTCTTTCTGAAGTCGCTACGCACTTTGCCAGAATAGACAAAGCTCAACCTATCGTTTTATATTGCCGCAGTGGTAACCGCTCAGGACAAGCTTACCAATATTTGAAAGCTCAAGGGTTTACACAGATCCACAACGCTGGCGGTTTAATTGAGATGCAAGAAAGCAAATAATCTCGAAATTACAGATAGTGCCCGTTTAACGGATCATTTGCTTAGCTTGGTTGATCGAATGGATGATAGAGACACGATCAATGCCTTTCTGGTTAGAATCGAGAATTTGAGTCCAAGCATCGATCGCTTGTTGGTAGCGCATACTGATGAAGTGATCGGTCGCTATCAACATCAATGCCGTACGATCGTTGGGATCAAGCTCCATGGATTGATTTAAGAGCACTTTCACATCATCACTCATCGCCTGTGAACTTAGGTAATACAAGGCGCTCGCTTTAGCTGCATAAAGCCCTGAAGGCGCCTGTGGGTCTAAACGAATCGCATAGTCGTAACAGGTAAACGCCGCATCAAACTCCCCTTTCTGCATATAAACACCACCAAGCTTAAACCAAAGATCTGATTGATTAGGGTCTTGCTCCAAGCTCTGCTGAAGTTCATTTTGGAAATCTGTTGCTGTATAGCTGCTGTCGTCACTTGAAGTAAGTTGAGGGGCTTCTTGTTTCATCTGAGACCAAACCAGAATGCTGGCTAATATCGCCACACATGAAATAAGGAGGTTGCCTTTAAGATGACTGGTTTTTCTGTTTGATGCGATCACGATTGCCACTAGAAATAGGCTCATTAGCAGCAAAGCAATCAGTAACCAGATATCCATTCCATTCTCCTTTCATTGACGCTTTACTGTACCTTTTTCTCACTAAAACAATATTGATCGAGGTTTAGCTATTGGCTTTTAAACAAGTCACAGCCAAATTCTAGGTAATAAAAAACCGAGCACAATGGCTCGGCTTTTTGTCTCAACTTCTATTTATAGAAGTGAAAGATTACTCAGTGTCTTGCTCGCTATCAGAAGCGTCTGATGCTTGCTCTTCACTTGATTCAGAAACGACTGCTGCTTCAGCGTTTGCTACTTCAGCTTCGCCTTCAACAACCTCAGCTTCTTCTACTTCGTCGATACGTTGTAGACCTACAACGTTCTCGTCGTCAGAAGTACGAATCAGTGTTACACCTTGAGTGTTACGACCAACTTGGCTCACTTCCGCAACGCGAGTACGTACTAGCGTACCTGCGTCGGTGATCATCATCATTTCGTCGCCTTCTTCAACTTGAACAGCGCCAACAACTGGGCCATTACGTTCAGAGACTTTGATAGAAACCACACCTTGCGTTGCACGGCCTTTCGTTGGGTATTCAGCTAGTTCAGTACGCTTACCGTAACCGTTTTGAGTCACAGTTAGGATATCGCCTTCGTTAGAAGGAACAATCAACGATACTACTTGATCGTCTTCTGGAAGCTTCATACCACGAACACCAGAGGCAGTACGGCCCATTGCACGTACTTTGTCCTCGTTAAAGCGAACAACTTTGCCCGATTTAGAGAACAGCATGATGTCGCTATCACCGTTAGTGATGTCAACGCCAATCAGTGAATCATCGTCACGTAGGTTAACTGCAATTAGGCCGTTAGCACGTACGTTTGCGAACTGATCCAGTGATGTCTTCTTAACAGTACCGTCACCCGTTGCCATGAAGATGAATTTCTCGTTAGAGAACTCAGAAACAGGCAGGATAGCCGTGATACGCTCACCTTCTTCTAGAGGAAGAATGTTAACGATAGGCTTACCACGAGCAGTACGACTTGCTAATGGCAGTTGGTAAACTTTCAGACGGTATGTCTTACCACGAGTAGAGAAACATAGGATGTTATCGTGAGTATTAGCAACAAGCAGACGCTCAATGTAATCCTCATCTTTCATCTTAGTTGCACTCTTACCTTTACCACCACGACGCTGAGCTTCGTAGTCGCTTAGGATTTGGTACTTAACGTAACCTGCGTTAGAAAGCGTTACTACAACGTCTTCTTGAGCAATCAGCTCTTCCATGTCGATGTCATGAACTGCCGCTGTGATTTCTGTACGACGCTCGTCGCCATAGATTTCACGTACTGCTTCAAGTTCTTCACGGATAACTTCCATCAAACGCTCAGTGCTTGCAAGAATGTGCATTAGCTCAGCGATTTCTTCTAGAAGGGCTTTGTACTCGTCTAGAATCTTCTCGTGCTCAAGGCCTGTTAGGCGGTGAAGACGAAGTTCTAGAATTGCTTGTGCTTGTGTTTCCGTTAGGAAGTATTGACCATCGCGGATGCCGTATTGGTCTTCTAACCAATCAGGACGAGCTGCGTCAGTACCTGCACGCTCAAGCATTGAAGCAACGTTACCAAGATCCCAACCACGAGACACTAAACCAACTTTAGCTTCTGCTGGTGTTGGCGCGCTCTTGATCAGTTCAATGATTTCATCAATGTTAGCAAGTGCTAGAGACAATGCTTCAAGGATGTGTGCACGGTCGCGTGCTTTCTTCAATTCGAAGATAGTACGACGAGTCACAACTTCGCGACGGTGGTCTACGAAGCACTTAAGCATGTCTTTGATGTTGAACAACTGTGGTTGACCGTTATTCAACGCAACCATGTTGATACCGAAAGTCGTTTGCAGTTGAGTTTGAGCGTATAGGTTGTTAAGAACCACTTCGCCTACTGCATCACGCTTACATTCAATAACAATACGCATACCGTCTTTATCAGACTCGTCACGCAGTGCACTGATGCCTTCTACTTTCTTATCTTTAACCAGTTCAGCAATCTTCTCGATCAAACGAGCTTTGTTTACTTGGTAAGGGATCTCAGTAACGATAATGGTTTCTTTACCATTCTTCTCTACTTCGATATCCGCTTTTGAACGCATGTAAACCTTACCGCGGCCAGTCTTGTAAGCATCTACGATGCCTTTACGACCACTGATAAGTGCTGCTGTTGGGAAGTCAGGACCAGGGATATAGTCCATTAGCTCATCAATAGTGATATCTTCATTATTGATAAATGCTAAACAGCCATCAACAACTTCACCAAGGTTATGTGGTGGGATGTTGGTAGCCATACCTACTGCGATACCAGAAGCACCGTTTACCAATAGGTTAGGAATTTTTGTAGGAAGTACTGCTGGAATTTGTTCTGTACCATCGTAGTTCGGTACGTAATCCACAGTTTCCTTATCAAGGTCAGCCAGGAGCTCGTGAGCAATTTTCGCCATACGAACTTCGGTATAACGCATTGCAGCCGCGGAGTCGCCATCGATAGAACCAAAGTTACCTTGGCCATCAACTAGCATGTAACGCAGTGAGAACGGTTGCGCCATACGAACAATAGTATCGTATACAGCACTATCACCATGTGGGTGGTATTTACCGATTACATCACCTACTACACGAGCAGACTTTTTATATGGTTTGTTCCAATCATTACCTAGTACATTCATCGCGAACAAAACGCGGCGGTGTACAGGTTTTAGGCCATCACGCACATCTGGAAGGGCACGACCAACGATGACGGACATCGCGTAGTCTAGGTATGAACCTCTAAGCTCATCTTCAATATTTACGGGCGTGATCTCTTTCGCTAGATCGCTCATAGAGCCATTTTCCCTCTATAGTCAGATCGTATTTTTGAATACGTATAAGACCGAAAAATATAACACAAATTTACCTACGGAGGCATCACTTTCCCTCTCCTTTTACCATCTTGTGACCCTTGTAGCCAATCAATTGATGAGAAATTGCACCTCCGCATCATATCTTGCTGAAACATGGTCACTTTACATCCAATAAACTAGCAAAATTGTAGATCTTCTGGTCAGAGCGAAAAGGCAAGTTATAATGCCTGCAATTTCATGGATGCATTATTTAACTTGGAAATGCCGATTATGACTAAATCACAGAACGTAGACCCAGCAGAAATCAAAAAATTCGAAGACATGGCGTCGCGCTGGTGGGATCTGGAAGGCGAGTTTAAGCCTCTACATCAAATCAACCCACTGCGCCTAAATTACGTGCTAGAAAAGACCGAAGGTTTATTTGGTAAGAAAGTCCTCGATGTTGGCTGCGGTGGCGGCATTTTGGCTGAAAGCATGGCTGTTGAGGGTGCAGTAGTCACTGGCCTAGATATGGGTAAAGAACCGCTAGAAGTGGCACGTCTTCACGCATTGGAAACTGGCACCAAGCTCGATTACATCCAGAGCACTATCGAAGACCACGCAGAACAGAACCCACAGACGTACGATGTGGTAACGTGCATGGAAATGCTAGAGCACGTTCCTGATCCACAATCTGTGATTAGTGCATGTTCAAAATTAGTGAAACCGGGTGGTCACGTGTTCTTCTCTACCTTGAACCGTAACTTCAAATCTTACCTGTTCGCTATTGTTGGTGCAGAAAAGCTACTTAAGATTGTTCCTGAGGGCACTCATGAACACGAGAAGTTCATTCGCCCTGCTGAACTTATCAAGATGGTCGATAACACTCCGCTGCAAGAACTAGGGATTACAGGGCTGCACTACAATCCTCTTACGGACACTTATCGTTTAGGCACAAATGTAGACGTAAACTACATCGTCCACACGCAAAACTTTGGCTAAAAAATATCGGTAGCCCTACCGTAAAACCTTTTGTAAAAAAGACGAATGAAAAGAGTTGCAATTACCATAACTTTGCGACTTTTTTCAGTCTAAATTTCGTGCGCTAGCTTCCATTTTGACCACCTCGATTTAAATTTAATCGCCTAAAATCAATCGCCCATTTTGGCCAAAGATCAAGGAATTTTTTTTTATGGGTGTGCAAAAATAAAGCATCATTAAAAGCCGACTTTTATACAATCAAGTCACATATAACCTCATCAGTTAGTGGTCACTTACAGTTTTTTTTCAATCCACCACTTATCCACAAGCAACCCCATTTCTTTACCTTGAAAAATATCAGTTGTAGCACTATCTTGTAACCCAACAAACAAATGACCCCTATATGTTGTGTTTGAACTACAATGTATGGGTAGACCAAGATCACAAAGCCGAAACGTAATTTACAAAAATTACACAGAAATACACAAAAACACGGCCTTGTTCAGTTTTGTTAGGGAAATTAAGCAGAATGAACCAACAACTTACTGTTACCAAGCGTAACGGGCGCAAAGAAACGATCGATCTAGAGAAGATCCATCGCGTGATTACATGGGCAGCTGAAGGCTTGCACAATGTTTCTGTATCACAAGTAGAATTGAAAGCTCACATTCAGTTTTACGATGGCATCACCACTACTGACATTCATGAAACTATCATCAAGTCAGCAGCGGATTTAATCTCTGAAGAGACTCCTGATTACCAATATCTAGCAGCACGTCTGTCTGTATTCCACCTACGTAAAAAAGCGTACGGCGAATACGAGCCGCCTGCACTGTATGACCACGTTGCAAAACTGGTTGATATGGGTAAATACGATAGCCACCTTATGGAAGATTACACGAAAGCTGAATTCGAAGAGCTTGACGAGTACATCGACCACAAACGTGACTTAGACTTCTCTTACGCAGCGGTTAAGCAGCTCGAAGGTAAATACTTCGTGCAAAACCGTGTAACGAAAGAAATCTACGAGAGTGCTCAGTTCCTTTACATTTTAGTTGCTGCGTGTCTATTCGCTAAATACCCGAAATCGACTCGTCTTGACTACATCAAACGTTTTTACGACGCATCGTCTACGTTTAAGATTTCTCTACCTACACCGATCATGTCTGGTGTACGTACGCCTACTCGTCAATTCAGTTCTTGTGTACTGATCGAGTGTGGTGACAGCCTTGATTCTATCAACGCGACAGCAAGCTCAATTGTTCGTTACGTATCTCAACGTGCTGGTATTGGTATCAACGCAGGTCGTATCCGTGCGCTTGGTTCTGAAATCCGTAATGGTGAAGCGTTCCACACGGGCTGTATCCCTTTCTACAAATACTTCCAAACAGCAGTAAAATGTTGTTCTCAAGGTGGTGTTCGTGGCGGTGCAGCAACTGTATTCTACCCACTATGGCACGGTGAAGTTCAGTCTCTATTAGTACTGAAAAACAACCGCGGCGTTGAAGAGAACCGAGTTCGTCACATGGATTACGGCGTACAGCTGAACAA
Source organism: Vibrio sp. 10N.247.310.98 (assembly GCF_041467395.1). NCBI lineage: Bacteria > Pseudomonadati > Pseudomonadota > Gammaproteobacteria > Vibrionales > Vibrionaceae > Vibrio > Vibrio sp. 10N.247.310.98. Next base: position 43,528 of record NZ_JBFSUL010000027.1, read on the forward strand.
GCTTATGTACTCTCGCCTAGTTCAGGGTGGCAACATCAGCCTGTTCTCACCTTCAGACGTACCTGGCCTTTACGATGCGTTCTTCGAAAACCAAGACCGTTTTGAAGAGCTATACGTTAAGTACGAAAACGATCCTTCAGTGAAGCGTGAAACGGTTAAAGCCGTTGAGCTTTTCTCTCTGCTAATGCAAGAGCGTGCTTCTACTGGTCGTATCTACATTCAGAACGTTGACCACTGTAATACACACAGCCCGTTTGATTCTGAAGTAGCACCTGTTCGTCAATCGAACCTATGTCTAGAAATCGCGCTTCCTACTAAGCCACTTTCTAACGTAGAAGATGACGAAGGCGAAATTGCACTATGTACGCTTTCAGCATTCAACCTTGGCGCAATCAATGAACTGGACGACCTAGCAGAGCTTTCTGAGCTGGTTGTTCGTGCTCTAGATGCACTGCTTGATTACCAAGACTACCCGCTTCCAGCTGCATACAAGTCGACAATGAACCGTCGTACTTTAGGTGTAGGTGTAATCAACTACGCATACTACCTAGCGAAGAATGGTGTTAAGTACTCTGATGGCAGCGCGAATGGCCTGACTCACCGTACTTTTGAAGCAATTCAATACCACTTGCTAAAAGCATCTGTTGAACTAGCGAAAGAGAAAGGCCGTTGCCCATCTTTCCACGAGACCAACTACGCGAAAGGCCTACTGCCAATCGATACTTACAAAAAAGATATCGACTTAGTATGTGAAGAGCCACTGCACTACGATTGGGATTCTCTACGTGAAGAGATCATGGAGCACGGTCTGCGTAACTCTACGCTAACAGCGCTTATGCCTTCTGAGACATCGTCTCAAATCTCGAACGCGACTAACGGTATCGAGCCACCACGTGGTTACGTATCAGTGAAAGCATCGAAAGACGGCATCCTTAAGCAAGTGGTTCCAGATTTCCTAAATCTTAAAGAGAACTACGAGCTACTTTGGAACATTGGTTCTAACGACGGTTACCTACACCTAGTGGGTATCATGCAAAAATTCGTTGACCAAGCTATCTCTGCAAACACTAACTATGACCCAAGTGTTTACGACAGCGGTAAAGTACCAATGAAGAAGCTGCTTCAAGACCTACTAACAGCGTACAAGTACGGTGTTAAGACGCTTTACTACCATAACACTCGTGATGGTGCTAAAGACGACCAAGGAGATGCAGTTCAAGTGCCGGAAGAAGATTGTGAAGGCGGCGGTTGTAAGATCTAAACCGCAATAAACATTAAGACCCCAGAGAAGAGTTATCTTCTCTGGGTTTAAAGCATTAACAGGGTCCGTTTTATTACGGGTCTTTAAAGGATTTGAGGCATTTATGGCTTACAGTACTTTTTCTCAGCAAAAAAATGACCAACTAAAAGAACCAATGTTCTTGGGTCAGTCGGTAAACGTTGCACGTTACGACCAACAAAAATTCGAAATCTTCGAAAAGCTTATCGAGAAGCAGCTTTCTTTCTTCTGGCGTCCAGAAGAAGTAGACGTGTCTAGCGACCGTATCGACTACAACAAGCTTCCTGAGCATGAAAAGCACATCTTCATCTCTAACTTGAAGTACCAAACGCTTCTAGATTCAATCCAAGGCCGCAGCCCTAACGTTGCCCTACTTCCATTGGTATCTCTACCAGAAGTTGAAACTTGGATTGAAACTTGGTCTTTCTCTGAAACGATTCACTCTCGTTCTTACACGCACATCATCCGTAACATCGTGAATGATCCAGGCGTAGTATTCGACGACATCGTTGAAAATGAAGAGATTCTGAAGCGTGCTAAAGACATCGCTTTCTACTACGACGACCTAATCAAGCTAACGGCTGACTACCACCGCTACGGTGAAGGCAACCACAGCATCAACGGCGAAGACGTCAAGATTTCACTTCACGACCTGAAGAAGAAACTTTACCTATGTCTAATGTCTGTAAACGCACTAGAAGCGATTCGTTTCTACGTAAGTTTCGCATGTTCATTTGCATTCGCTGAGCGTGAGCTAATGGAAGGTAACGCGAAGATCATCAAGCTAATCGCTCGTGATGAAGCCCTTCACCTTACTGGTACACAGCACATGATCAACTTGCTACGCAATGGTCAAGATGATTTTGAATTCATGCAGATCGCTGAAGAGTGTAAGCAAGAGTGTTTCGACCTATTCAAAGAAGCGGCTGAGCAAGAGAAAGAGTGGGCAGAATACCTATTCAAAGATGGCTCTATGATTGGTCTGAACAAAGACATTCTTTGCCAATACGTTGAGTACATTACCAACATCCGTATGCAGGCTGTTGGCCTAGGTACGGCTTACCCAGCAGCAACGTCGAACCCAATTCCATGGATCAACGCTTGGTTGTCTTCAGATAACGTTCAAGTTGCTCCACAAGAAGCAGAAATCAGTTCTTACCTAGTTGGCCAAATCGACAACGAAGTAAAAGCTGACGACTTTGAAGGATTTGAGCTGTAATGCCAACAATCAAAATCAACAAACTGACTTCAATTGAATCTAACCCTTCAAACACTCTGTTGGAAACAATGGAACAAGCTGGGTTAGAGCCAGAATACAACTGCCGAGATGGTCACTGTGGCGCTTGCCGCTGCACGTTGGATTCTGGTGAGGTCGAGTACGTTGGTTTTGCTATGGCTTACACGCAAGGTAATGAGATATTGCCTTGTATCTGTAAAGCAAAGACTGAGCTATCGCTGAGTAACGTTATTCATAGAAACAAGCAAAAACGCGCATAAGCCAGCTGGCTTTAGGTCACTTTGTTCGAATATCGTCAATAAGAATCAAAAAAGGGTCCGCTTCCTTTAGGAATGCGGACCCTTTTCTATTTATGTCTTTAGGTATCTAAAGCGACTCGTCTATCACTCAACCAAATCTTCCTGTTGGCTTGTGTCATACAAAGCCAAACGTTTATTGCTGAGTCAGGTTAAGAGTCACAGAGCCAATATAACAAGCGCTTCGGCACTCTCCACAGCCGTTACACTTATCTTTGTCCACTGTAGGCAACTCTCCTACTTCGATGTGTATTGCACCAGCTGAACACGCCGTTTGGCATGCTGAACAGTCCATTTGCATGTAATTATTGCAGCTATCCGCAAAGCTCGGCTTGAGGTCGATATAAGGCGTGACCGTTGGATGAAGTGCGCCGGTCGGACACACTTCAGTGCATTTGTTACACATAGAACAACTGTTGTAATCCAAATTCAGCAGCGCACTGCCCTCTAGCATCTCAATAACGCTATTTGGACACGATTGTTCACACAATCCACAACCGTCGCAAAGACGCTCAAACAGCACCTCATCGACCGCTCTTGGCGGTCTTGCATGCAAGCGCTGTGATATCTCTTCATAATTCGCGGCTGCTTTAACCGGTTTAGAAAGTCGAGTTAAGAAACCGCGTCTATTTGAATTTATTTGTTCAGACATTAGTCGATATATAACTTATTAGTAGCAACGTTTAAATTATATTCAGATATTAAGTACTTAAACCAATCTATTACATCAACCGATAGCTTTTTATAAAAAGATAACTCTGATGCTTTATTTAGTTTTTCTAAATAAACAGAAGACCAAGTTAATAAGTGACCCTCAAGTAATTCACCGGCTGAATTAATATTATTATTTTCTAACAAATACGCATGAGCGAATAACATTAAACCAAATTGATCTTCCGGCTCTCTTAACCCAGTGTCTAATTCAATCTGATTCAATTCTAAAAACTGGCGATACTCAACCGTAGAAGCACCAAACACAACGCGGTCTTTATCTAGGTACACAGAACCCCAAGGCGGAGCTGGCATGTCTCCAACGCCTTCAAACAGGCGGCTGAACTCTGCTGCGAGCGCATCTTCGTCTTCGCTTCTTAATGCCTGCAAGCATTCTTCAGAGAGTACTTCGCTCTCAACCAAAGCTTCGACAATGGTGATTAACTGTTCTTTACTTGTCGCTTGATAAAATAGCGAACCCAACAATTTATGCGTATCGATAATCATTATTATTTATACCGTTATAGGTTTAAAGATAATTATATTAATTAACTCATTTCATTCTTTGATCTATTTTATACATTCAATTCATAAACTTTAAATTCCACACTTATTTGATGCCAATCAATCAATAATTCGAAATAAATACATAAAGAACAAACTACCTATAAAGTGCTAGCTATCAATAGCAAAAGGCATCTTAGAATGACGAATAAGAAAGAATCTGGGGTAATGAATCTTACTCGAAGAGGCTTCATGAAAGCTTCCTCTGCAGTAGGTAGTACAGCTGCACTTGCGGGCGGTATTGCATTACCTTTCAAATCCAAACCAGTAGCGGCTGCAGTTGCTGAAAATGTGGATGAGAAAATCGTATGGAGTGCATGTACAGTAAACTGTGGCTCTCGCTGCCCACTGCGTATGCATGTACAAAACGGTGAAATCAAATACGTAGAAACAGACAACACAGGCACTGACGAATACGGTCATCACCAAGTTCGTGCGTGTCTACGTGGTCGCTCGATGCGCCGCCGTGTTTATAACCCAGATCGCCTAAAGTACCCAATGAAACGTGTGGGTAAACGTGGTGAAGGTAAGTTTAAGCGTATTAGCTGGGAAGAGGCTTATGATGAAGTCGCTGGCACCATGCAACGCCTTATCAAAGACTACGGTAACGACACTATCTACCTAAACTACGGTACAGGTACGCTGGGCGGCACGGTTACTAAATCTTGGCCACCAGCTCAAACGCTGATTGCTCGTCTAATGAACCTAAGTGGTGGTTACTTAAACCATTACGGTGACTACTCAACAGCGCAAATCACGAAAGGCTTGAGCTACACCTACGGCGGTTGGGCAAACAACAACTCTTTCTCTGATTTAGAGAACACTAAACTTAACATTCAGTTTGGTAACAACCCTGCTGAGACGCGTATGTCTGGTGGCGGCCAGATCCACCACTACGTTGAAAGCAAAAACAAATCAAACGCAAGAACGATCATCATCGACCCTCGCTACACCGATACTGCCGGTGGCCGTGAAGATCAATGGATCCCAATTCGTCCTTCTACAGATGCGGCATTGGTAGCGGGTCTTGCACACGTGATGATCACTGAAGACCTTGTCGACCAACCGTTCCTAGACAAATACTGTGTCGGTTACGATGAGAAGACCCTTCCTGCATCAGCGCCTAAAAACAGCGACTACAAATCTTACATCCTAGGTTTAGGTGAAGATGGCGTAGAGAAGACACCAGAATGGGCTTCTAAGATCACGGGTATTCCAGTTGACACCATCGTTAAGCTTGGCCGTGAAATGGGCACAGCGAAACCATGTGCGATTCACCAAGGTTGGGGCTTACAACGCACTGCGAACGGTGAACTAGCGTGTCGTGCAATCGCGATGCTGTCACTGCTCACTGGCTCTGTGGGCGTATCAGGCGGTTCAACAGGCGCTCGTGAAAGCGACATCAACATTCCATTTGTCCGCTTCCCTACTGTGCCAAACCCAGTTGAAACGTCTATTTCAATGTTCATGTGGACAGACGCGATTTACCGTCACCATGAAATGACCGACATCACTGATGGTGTTCGCGGTGCAGAGCGCCTTAAGAACCCAATCAAGATGATCTGGAACTACGCAGGTAACTGCATCATTAACCAACACTCAGACATCAACAAGACTCACGCGATTCTTCAAGATGAAAGTGCGTGTGAAATGATTGTCGTGGTTGATAACCATATGACGTCTTCAGCGAAGTACGCCGATATCATCCTGCCAGACTTAACAACGTCTGAGCAAGACGACTGGTGTATGGACGGTAAAGCGGCGAACATGCCTTACTTCATCTACGCGCAGAAAGCGATTGAGCCTCAGTTTGAAGCGAAATCTATCTACGAGATGTGTACTCAGCTTGCGAAACGAATGGGCGTAGAAAAAGAGTTCACCGAAGGCCGTACTCAAGAGCAATGGATTGAGCACCTTTACGCAGAAACTCGTAAGAACGATCCAACACTGCCAACCTTCGAAGAGATGAAAGAGCTGGGTATCTACAAACGTAGCTACGACCACCACTACATCGCTTATGAAGATTTCCGTAAAGATCCTGAAGCGAACCCACTGACCACACCAAGTGGCAAGATCGAGATCTACTCAGAGCAACTGGCTGATATCGCGAAGACTTGGAAGCTGAAAGAAGACGAAGTGATTCACCCACTTCCGATTTACGCGGACTCTTTCGAAGGTCATAACGACCCACTAGCAGAGAAGTACCCACTTCAGCTAACCGGTTTCCACTACAAGGCTCGTACTCACTCGACTTACGGCAACGTTGCAGAAATCAAAGCAGCAGCACCGCAAGAGTTGTGGATCAACCCAATCGATGCAAAAGAACGTGGTATTGAAAGCGGCGACATGGTGAGTATTTTCAACGACCGTGGCGAAGTACATATTCCAGCGAAAGTGACACCTAGGATTCTTCCTCGAGTTGTCGCACTAGGCGAAGGTGCATGGTACGCACCAGATGGTCAGAAGATCGACCATGCAGGCTCTATCAACGTGCTGACGACTCAGCGCCCGAGCCCACTTGCTAAGGGTAACCCTCAGCATACAAACCTAGTTCAAATCAAAGCGCTAAAGAAAGCATAAGGTAGGTTGGAATGAAACAATACGGCTTTTACATTGATTCAAGTAAATGCACGGGTTGTAAAACCTGTCAGCTTGCTTGTAAAGATTATAACGATCTAGACATCAAAACGAACTACCGTCGCGTATACGAATATGCCGGTGGTGGCTTCACTCAAGATGGTGATACCTGGATTCAGAAAGATGTCTTTTCTTACTACCTATCTATCGCTTGTAACCACTGTACTAACCCAGCGTGTGTGAAAGTGTGTCCTTCGGGCGCAATGCACAAACGTGATGAAGACGGTTTGGTTGTGGTTGATGAGAGCGTATGTATTGGTTGTCAGCACTGTAGCAATGCGTGTCCTTACGGCGCACCACAATACAATGCTAAGAAAGGTCATATGACGAAATGCGATGGTTGTTACCAACGTGTTTCTGAAGGCAAACAGCCTATCTGTGTTGAGTCTTGCCCACTTCGTGCATTGGAGTTTGGTGAAATCAATACACTTCGTGAGAAGTACGGCTCTGGTGCGGATGTGGCTCCACTGCCATCTTCAACAGAAACGCTACCAAACATCGTGATTAAGCTGAACAAAAACGCGAAGCCGACTGGCGATACCAGCGGTCACCTAGCAAACCCGAAGGAGGTGTAAGATGATTTTTCATGAGTGGTCTTTAATCTTCTTTACGGTGCTGGCGCAAACTGCGGTTGGTGGTTACTTACTGATTGCCGCACGTGCACTGGTACTTGGTCATGACGAAGAGAAGCTGAACAGCTACAAGGTTCCAATGTTTATCCTATGGGTACTGATGGGTCTTGGCTTCATGTTCTCGACAACGCACCTTGGCTCTCCACTGCGCGCGTTTAACGCTTTTAATCAGCTAGGTTCGGCTTGGTTGTCTAACGAAGTGTTCTTCGGTGCGGCATTCTTCGCTGTCGGTGGCCTGCAATGGTTACTGTCGGTAGTCAAGAAAGGTGGCGTTGCTATCCAGAAAGCACTGATGGTTGGCGCGATGGTACTGGGTGTTATCTTCATGTACGCGATGATCAACGTATACATGATCAACACAGTACCGACGTGGGACAACATCTACACACCACTGAGCTTCATCATGACGATGGTTGTGGGTGGCTTGCTGTTATCTCAGTTCGTGATTGTATTCGCAAACGACAGCCGCTTTACGGTTGACCGTAACATCACCATGTTGGCTGTTATCGCTGTTGCTATCAGCTTGCTTGTGACAGTAGGAAAACTGAACCTAATCGGAGACATCCAAACTTCAGCGGCAAAAGCGTCTGAGTTAGTCGATGGTTTAGGCAGCTATGTGATTCTTCAAGTGGCACTGCTAATGGCAAGCTTGTTGATTTGGATTCTACCTATGCTGAACAAAGCAAAAGTGAACCCAGTTAACCTTGGCTTAGCACTAGTATTGTTCTTGGCTTCAGAGTTAATCGGCCGTGGTTTGTTCTACAGCCTACATATGACAAGCGGTTTGTAATCGAGTTCTTACAGACATGAGTTGCGTGTAAACATCGCTGCTTGTTTGGTTATCTAGAAGGCTAGATAAACAAAAGGCCCAACACCTATTTAGATGTTGGGCCTTTTTATTTCGTTTTTTCTAGCGTTTTTAATACAGACTTAGCGAGTTCGCTTACATCGTTAGCTTACATAGCTACTTAATGATAGCCGCTGGAATAAACATGTCTTTTAATCGCTTAACCGAAGAATAAGTACCAAACATCGGTTTGTTATCTAAATGCCTTCTCAGCATATCGGTGGCAACGGTCTTAATCACGTTGCGTTGGTCTTCACGCGAGTACTGACGATAAAACTCAAGTACCTGCCCCCACTCGCCTGCTTCAGTCGACAATGCAACGCTGAATGTGTTGCCTTCCAGCTTACCAGTCACCAAAGCCAATTCAGTTCCGCACTTATCTCTTGTTGCTCCAGCCAGCGCAAAGGTCGCGGCTAATGGATCGCTCTTTTCAAGTTCGCTCTCTTTTGGCTCAGCCATCACCCATGAGTGTCCGAAGCAATCTTCTATCTGCTCATTCAATTGCAGCCACGCTGACAGTGAACCTTTGGTCGACACTTCAGACACAGATAACGTCTTCTTTTTTTCCGCCATGATGTGTCCAATATGGTCAATCATCGGCTCATCAACACTAACGACATTACTCTCTAGCAGCTTGTAAACCATCTGCAGAAGCTTAACGCGAGTTTCTAAGTCTGCCTTAGGACCAAACAGTTTGACCTCAATGAACGGCAGATAAGAGCGATAACCAAGTTCATAACCTTCTGGCAGCTTTAGTTGATCCAAAACATCAGAGATACCGGACTCAGACAAACCAAACGTAAACAGTCGACTGCATTCAGAGGCAACCACTTGAGGGTAGGTACACGACAAGTCAGGAAGAATCTCAAACGTCACCATGCGCTTGAATTCACTTGGTACACCCGGCGTGAAATAGAAAGTCGCATCGTTAATTTTCAGTTTGAAGCCACAAGCCGTCCCTACAGGGTTATCGACAATCTCTGAACTCGCAGGTAACAAAGCTTGTTTAAGGTTGCTGTCTGGCATTGGCATGCCACGTCCAGAGAACATCTCTTCCATACGATCAAGCCATTCAGGGAACATGACGAGTTTCTGCTCGGAAGCAGCTGCAGCGGCGGCAGCACTCATATCATCGGTTGTCGGGCCTAAACCACCATTAACGATAACCACATCATAGTTAAAGCTCAGCATCAGCAGTTCTTCAACAAGAGCATTCATTTGATCACCCACAGTTGAGCGCTTAGCAAGCGCAAAACCATGCTGATAAAACTCAGCAGACATCCAAGCTGCGTTTGTATCTACAATGTCTCCATGAAGAACTTCTTCACCTGTGCTTAACATTGCGATTTTCGTCATATTTCTATCCCTTGTTGTCATAAAAAGACACTGCATTATTTACAAACTGGTCTATGGTTGAATTTGGAGCAATTCGCCTTTTCACTAATATTAATAATGTTAAACCTAAGGTTTTCTTAGGAAAAGCTATAAATTATTAGTTCCCTAAATCAGGCATTTAATAGATAATTGTGACCCTGATCAATTCCAAACTTTCTCATGGAGACCCTTGTGTCCAAATCACCGTTACTAGCAAAGGTTACTGCCGCATTTTCAATGCTAATGTCAGTTAACTCGGTTGCAAGCCAATACGACTTCGACCAGCCAATCAACCTTTCTTACTCGGATGAATGTGCTCAAGATTACTGTTTTAATGACAACTTGTACACCTACAAGCCTAGTACCAATTACGCACTGAGCGAATCGAGTGATGAGTACGACTTCTCAATCCAACAACCAAAACACATGTTGGTGAGTCAGGAGAAAGATTGGGATTACCTAATGGGTCAAACCTACACCATTCTTGGCTTGAGTGTCGCGACAGTGGGTCTAATGACTCTGCTCCCTGAAAGTATTACTAAGTGGGATGATGACCAACGTGATATCAGCTCATTAGGTAAAAAGTGGAAAGATAACGTTTCTGCTGGTCCAACATGGGACCGTGACGAACACTTCCTAAACTACGTAATGCACCCATATTTCGGTGGTGTTTACTACACCGCAGCTCGACACGCAGGTTACGACGAGTTTGAGTCATTCTTATACTCTTGGACTATGTCGACGTTCTTCTGGGAATACGGCGTAGAAGCGTTTGCAGAAGTACCTTCATGGCAAGATCTCTTCATCACACCTTTCTTCGGTGCGGTTGTCGGTGAAATGATGCTAGAAGCAGAGCAGGATATCATTGCTTCAGGTGGCGAAGTGATGGGCTCTCAAACCATGGGTGATGTGTCGCTATTCTTCCTTAACCCTGTTGGACACATTCACTACTGGGTAAGTGACGCATGGGGCGGTGATGCAGAAGTTAACCTGAATACTAACCCTTGGTGGGATAACCAAGACGCTGCACGTTTTGCTTACGATGCTGGCGCACCATACGACTCTCAGTTTGTTGGTATGAACTTCAAAGTAACGTTCTAATTCGTCTCTAGTACTACTCAATATAAGTTATTGAATATAAGTTGCTGAATCATCAATCACAGTGACAACTCTTCTAAAAAGCGGCTCTCTAGCCGCTTTTTTTGTGCCCTACTCTTCATTCTCTTTTTTTGCATCGAAGCTTAGTTTCAAAAATTGACCTAGGTCAAACATTGTTCGATGTAACCTTCTACACTGAAATTAAAGAACTTTATCGCGTGATATCAAACATTTAATTAGCAAAGAATAATTGAAACCTTGGGGGCTGATATGAACAGTACATTTATCGTAAACTTTATCGGAAAAGCATCACCAGCAACAATCAAACAGCTTGCTGCGGTTACTCACGAAAACGACGGCAAATGGCTCATCAGTAAAGTGAACTTTATTGAAGACCAAGTCGCAGGCGTACTAAAGGTTCAACTTCCAGCCATCAACGAATCGATTGTAAAAGAAGCGTTCAGCGCCAATCCAGATCTCATCGTGCAGTTTGTCGATTCCGATCATACACACAATGTTCAAGACACGGTCCATCACTTGAGACTCGACTCTAACGACCGAGCAGGTATCGTCAACGAAGTGACTCATGTATTGGATAGACAAGGAATCAGTATTCTCGATATGGATTGTCACCGCGTCTTTATCGCTGGTGGCGGCGGTGTTAGCTCAAGTCTATTCACATCAAAAATCGCCGTTAAGCTGCCAATCGAAGTACAGATCGACGACGTAGTTAATGAACTCGAAACGCTCAGTGAAGATACTCGTGTGATGATTGAAAGCTAAATAAACAAAATTAAAGAACAAAAAAGAGCAGCTCATTAGCTGCTCTTTGTATTGCTCTGAACTTGTGATTCAGTTACTTAACTGACCATTGTGATAATGAGCGTTTGAAGTCTTCATAGCCGAATTCATTTAGCTTCTGAACTTCACCACTGCTACGTTCACAGTAGATTGAAGGCATTTTAAGGCCATTGAACCAGTTCAATTTCACCATGGTGTAACCCGCGCTGTCTAACAGATGCAGCTTTTGACCAATCTTAAGTGGCTCATCAAAGCTCGCTTCGCAGAACTGATCGCCCGCAAGACATGAACACGAACCAATCACGTAGTCATGGCTGCCTGTTTCTGATGCTTCCAATACTGATGCGGGCTCATTGTAGATAAGCGTGTCAAGGCGGTGCGCCTCAGTCGCTGAATCCACAATCGCTGTTTTCTTCACGTTCTCAACAATATCGACCACTGTCACAACTAGGTCGGTTGTTTTAGTGATGATCGCTTCACCCGGCTCAAGGTACATCTGCACGCCGTGTTTCTCAGAGAAGGCTTTCAGCGCAAGACCAAGCTTTTCGATGTCATAGCCAGGCCATGTAAAGAACACACCACCGCCCATGCTCACCCAATCCAAATTATCTAAGTGCTCGCCAAACTGTTTTGAGATTGAATCAAGTAGGCCGATAAAGGCATCAACGTCTTTGTTCTCACAGTTCATGTGGAACATCACACCATTAATCTCATCGAAAATTTCTGGTTTGATGTGGTCAGCTTGCACGCCCAAACGCGAGAATTGACGTGCTGGATTCGCCAAGTCTTGCCCTGCGTAGCTCACGCCCGGATTTAAACGTAAACCCAGTGAAGCTTTACCTTCAACAATATGACGGTAAGCAGCAAGTTGGCTTTGAGAGTTGAAGATCATCTTGTCGCAGATGTCAGCAACCTCTCTCACGTCATCTTCACTGTAGCCTACACTGTAAGCATGAGTTTCACCGCCAAAAGTTTCGTGACCTAATTTCACTTCATAAGGGCCAGAACTAGTAGTACCGTCTAGGTACGGTTTGATGATGTCAAACACGCCCCAAGTCGAGAAGCACTTAAGCGCAAGTACCAATTTCACACCTGAAATCTCTTTCAGTTGCTTGGCTTTTTCTAAGTTCGCAATCAACTTGTCTTCGTTGATCATGAAATATGGGGTTTTTAGTTCTTCTTTCTTAAACGTCATTTTTGTAAACACTCAAGCAGCATCTATAGATGGAAAGGTAAATTAACAATTTTGGTGTGATTTATTTTGATTTTGTCCTGTCCGAGCGCAGTGAGTTACAAAATCAAAATAAATGATACCAAAGCTTCAAGGCTATCATCATCGAAAAGGGAACAATCCATGTCCCCTTTAATTAGCAATCAAAACAAGAAATCAGTTCTTATTTTTTCAGCTCATGAATCACTGGAAGACCTTGGCCTGCTTCAAGCTCTTGAACATGCCAATCTAGACCAATTTCCGGCATAGTTGCTAGGAACGGATCTGGATTTAGCTGTTCCATGTTGAACACGCCTTTATCAGCCCATTCGCCACGGAAGAACTGAAGTGCAGCGGTAATCGCTGGAACACCAGTTGTGTAAGAGATCGCTTGGTGCTCTACGTCTTCGTAAGCCACTTCGTGGTCTGCGTTATTGTAGATGAATACGCTACGCTCTTTACCATCTTTCTTACCTTGAACCCAAGTACCGATACACGTTAAACCAGTGTAACCCGGAGCTAGAGATGTTGGATCCGGTAGTAGTGCTTTAAGAACATGCAGAGGCTGAACCACAGTACCATCGTGCAGTGTTAGCGGATCTGGGCTAAGAAGACCGATATCACGCATGCACTTGAAGTAGTTCAAGTATGCATCACCAAAGCCCATCCAAAATTCGATACGCTTAGCTGGGATGAACTCTTTCATTGAACGAACTTCATCGTGCGCCATTGAGTAAACTTTGTGAGAACCACAGTTCGGGAATTCAAACTCAAGCATACGAGAGTGACAAGGTACTTGTTTCCACTCTTCATTTTCCCAGTAGAAAGAATCGCCTTGGATCTCAAGCATGTTGGTTTCTGGGTCAAAGTTTGTCGCAAACTTCTTGCCGTGGTCACCAGCATTCACATCCATTACATCAATTGAGTCAATCTCATCGAACAAGTGCTTAACCGCGTATGCAGCAAAGATTGATACCACACCTGGATCGAAACCAGCACCAAGAATACCTGTGATGCCTGCTTCAGCGAACTTCTCACGGTAGCCCCACTGCCAATCGTAAGCTTGTGGTACTTGTTGGCCTTCAGAACATAGGTCAACCGCTACCGATGTATCTAAATAAGAAACTTTAGATTGGTAACATGCTTCCATGATTGCCATGTTTACCCAAGGAGGACCAGCGTTGATCACTAGATCCGGCTGAACTTCTTTAATCAAAGCAACAAGCGCATCAACATCATCAGCGTCTACTGAACGTGCTTCTAGTTTCTTAGTTGAATCTTTAAGGTTGTTTTTGCCCTTGATAGATTCGATGATTTTTTCACACTTCGCGATTGTGCGAGAAGCGATTGTGATATCACCCAGTACTTCGTTATTTTGTGCTGCTTTGTGTGCAACAACCCAACCAACGCCGCCTGCACCAATTTGTAGAATAGCCATAATTAATTACCCTTGTTGTTCTGCTAGCTCAGTGGCTAGAGTTTGAATTTTGTTAATTAGAGATTTGAAATCTGATGTCTTTAGGCACGGATTCAAGATAGTGAATTTAAGCGCACTCTTACCATCCACGACCGTTTCACCGAGTACTGCAACACCACGAGTCAGCGTTTCCAGTCTTAGCGTTTGATTCAATTTGTCTAAATCTAGCTCGCCGTTTGCTGACGGCTTAGATCGGAACAGCACTGTTGATAGTGACGGCTCTGCGAGTAGCTCTAAGTCAGCTTGGTTTTGAATCAGGTCTGCCACTTCTAGCGTTTGCTCAAGAAGATGGTCGTACATATCACCCAACTGCTTTGGTCCAACGCTTTGCATCGTCATGAAGACTTTCAATGCATCGAAACGCTTGGTGGTCGCAATAGACTTATCGACTAGATTTGGCAGTTCATCGTGTTCGCGGTTTAGGTAATCTGCGTGATGTAGAAGGTACTTAAAGTTCGCTTTGTCTTTCAACAATACCGCGCCGCAGCTGATTGTTTGATAGAACAATTTGTGGAAATCGACACTCACAGAGTCCGCTTTTTCGATGCCTTGTAAGCGAGCCTTGTGGCTACTCAAGATAAGCGCGCCACCGTAAGCACTGTCGACATGGAACCAAAGATCTTGCTGACTTGCGATTTCTGCAATCGCATCAAGGTCATCGATAGCACCATGATCGGTTGTGCCCGCAGTACCAATCACAGCAAAAGGAATCAGACCTTGTGCTTTCAGTGCTTTCACTTCTGCGTCTAGCAAGTCAGGCTTGATAGTGCCGTTTGCATTGGTATCAACACAGCACACTGCCGCTTCGCCTAGCCCTAGTAGAGAGGCTGACTTTTGAACCGTGAAGTGAGATTTCTTTGAACATAAGATACGCAGTTTGCTCGCGTATTCTGGTAAGCCAAGCTTTTGGATAGAATGACCATTGTGCTTATCCGCAACCCAGTCTCTCGCAAGCAATAAACCCATTAGGTTACTTTGCGTGCCTCCGCTAGTGAAAACACCGTCAGCTTGTGCGCCAAGTTGGTATTTGTCACACATCCAATCCACAACGCGCTGCTCAACATAAGTCGCAGCCGATGCTTGGTCCCATGAATCCATTGATTGATTCAACGCCGCGATAATCGATTCCGCTGCTACCGAAGCCATAAGAGGAGGAGTGTGAAGGTGTGCAATGCAATCTGGGTGTTGCACGAAGATGGAGTTTGCAGCGACAAGGTCTGCAGTACTATCTACAACATCAACCAAAGCGTGTTGATTGTTATCAAGGTCGACAGCATTGATAGCTGCTTCTAGCACTTTTGGATCTAAACCCGAATAAGGGGTTTCAACCTGTTCAAAAACCGCTTTCATCGCTTGAGTGGTTTGGTTCATCACGTTAGCAAATTCGTCGCTACCGCCTAAACCTGTATGGATGAAATGCTTGTTCCATTCTTGGTTTGCTTGTTCGCTTGAAGCTGGGTCTTGTTGTAAGCCACCACCAGCTGCGATGATCGCTTCTTCCATTACGCGGAGTGCAAAGTCAATCTGCTCAAAAGAGATAATCATTGGCGGAAGGAAACGAATTACCGAGCCATCACGACCACCCTTTTCAACCATCAAGCCACGCTCTAACGCTGCTCGTTGAATCGCTAGGGTTAGTTCGCCGTCTGATTGTGGTTCGCCAAACTTGTTAAGCTCACCATTTGGTTGTTTGATCTCAGCACCGAGCATCAGGCCTTTACCACGAACTTCAGCAATACAGCTAACGCGTGATTGAATCTTCTCAAGCCCGTGACGTAAATATTGGCCTGCGATGTTCGCGTGCTCAACTAAGCCATCTCGTTCGATGATCTCCAACGCCTTAGCGCCAGAGACCATTGCTAATTGGTTACCACGGAATGTACCGGTGTGCTCACCCGCTTTCCATGTATCAATGCTCTTATCGAACACAAGCAGCGACATAGGCAGTCCGCCACCAATCGCTTTAGATAAACATAAGATATCTGGATTAACACCAGACTCTTCAAACGCAAATCGATGGCCAGTTTTGCCCACACCACACTGAATCTCATCAAAAATCAGTAGGATGCCGTGCTCATCACAGATGCGACGTAGGCCTTGTAACCAAGATGCTGGAGCAGGAATCACACCGCCCTCACCTTGCACAGGCTCAACGATCATCGCCGCCGGTTTCATGATGCCAGACTCGTCATCATTCAACATACGTTCGATGTAACGAATGCTCGCGTTAGCACCCGCTTCACCACCAATACCAAACGGGCAGCGTAGGTTGTATGGGAAAGGCATGAAGTGCACATCAGACATCAAGCCGCTACGACGCTCTTTAGTGCCGAGGTTACCCATCATACCCATGGTGCCGTTCGTCATACCATGGTAAGCACCACGGAAAGCAAACATGGTGTTGCGACCTGTGGTTTGCTTGGCGAGCTTGATCGCCGCTTCCACAGCGTCAGCGCCAGATGGGCCACAGAATTGAAGAACCGAGTTATTTGAAAAGTCTTGAGGAAGAAAAGCTTTAACTCGCTTGATAAACGTCTCTTTTGCTTGAGTCGTGATATCAAGTGTTTGGTATGGCAAACCAGAATCGAGTTGGTCTTTAAGTGCTTGGTTAATCTCAGGGTGGTTGTAACCCAGAGAAAGTGTACCTGCACCGGCTAAGCAATCGAGAAAGAGTTGGCCACGAGTATCTTCAACTAAAGCGCCACATGCTCGTTTAATAGCAATAGGCAGGCGTCTTGGGTAAGAGCGAACATCCGACTCATGCTGTTCTTGCTCTAGCAAAATAGCGTCAGGTGTTAGGTCGTACGTTCCCTCTAAGATAGGAACCATAGTTGAAAATGAATTTGCGATAGTATTGATATCGACTTCAAAGGCGGTAGTCATAAAAGTCCCCTTGAATGTGTTCATACTCACCTCCATCAGACGCAATTACCCACCAACTCTCGTTAAATTTGGAGAGAGTTCATAGTGAAGTACACGTATTGTCTAGAAATGAGATATAGCTGTACGCTCGCATAAGTCAAATGACGAATACGAAATTAAGCCGTCTTAAGACAGCGATAAATTGTTAGCGTGAGCTCAAGGTTCAGTAATGCTACTGTTTTGAAGAATTGGACATTTTTGCAGGATCGGGCAGCTATGAGGAGCTGGTCCCTTTGGAAATGCAGAGCTGATTAGCAATGTTGTAATTAGTGTGTTCAATGTTGGGTTTCCCATTAACATGACGAACTGCGCCATAAGTATCCCGTCTATCAGCTAAAGGACTAGCCAATACCTACCCTACGTAATGTCCCAATCAGCAAGAATGGTCACTACGCGTATCCCCCAGAAGCAATCGTTGCTCTTCTTGAACATTTTCATTCCGAGATTGCGCGGGAAAGTAACATAAAGTGAAATGAACGATCAATAGTTTTTAGTAATAGCTTGATAAATAGCAGCGGTGGCTAAGCAATTGCTGTAAATATCGTCACACTATCGTTTGGGAAAGAGATCCCCGGTTCGCTCGTTCCTCACGCCCGAGGATGACGACGTGGATTTATAAACGTTACTAGAGAGACTTTGAGGTCATACCGTCTTTCCGTCATTCCCTAGCACGAGGAACGAGTTCATAGGGAATCTCGCTTTTAAAAACTAACTTGATTGCAAAATTTGAAACAGAGATAGAAATGAATGTTGAGTGCGGATTCGAACAAGAAGAGTTCTTAAACGTAAAAGCTAAACGTCAGAAACCAAAAAGCCCGAACATTTCTGTTCGGGCTTCTTAATTTGGAGCGATACATCGGGTTCGAACCGATGACCTCAACCTTGGCAAGGTTG
>NZ_JBFSUL010000028.1:0-60615 GCF_041467395.1 Vibrio sp. 10N.247.310.98
ACTACTTCTTCTTGAAGATAAAAGCGGCTTTCCCCGGAAAGCCGCGATGAACCTTATTTTTCGTACTCTAATTGCCATTGCAGCGCTATAAGAAACTGATATTATTGCAACATCGCAACACACGAGATAAAACCTTGCCAGATCCACTCAACTCCATACATCGTTCTTTATTCGAACAACTTCCAGGCTGCTGGGGCTGCAAAGATACTGACTCGGTCTTCGTGTACGCCAACCTTGCTTACAACCAATTGATTGGCTTAAAACCCAATGAGACTTGTACTGGCTTGACCGACTTCGACATGCCCAGTCAAACCACCGAGTGCGCACAAGATTTCAGAGCTCAAGACAAACATGTGATGGATACACGCAGTACCCTTAAGATTCTCGATATTCACCCCTATCCAGACGGACGCTGGCACGCCCATATCTTTACTAAAACACCATGGCTTGATGACGACGACAACGTCCAAGGCACCATCTTCTATGGCCAAGAGCTTACCGATACCGCGATCTTAGAGGTCGGTCATTGGGTTTGTCAGGCCACAGGAACAAAAGGCGATCAGGCATCGCTTGCGGGGTCAGAGCCGCGCGTGTCTAAGCTGCAAAAGCGGCTGACTTCGAGAGAATCAGAGGTACTGTTCTTACTGCTTTTCGGCAAGAAACCACAGTACATCGCGTCGACGTTAAACATTTCAATCAAAACGGTCGAAGGTCATGTCGCCAGATTGAAACAGAAGTTTGATGCACGCAGTAAAAGCCAATTGATTGAGTATGCATTGGATTCAGGATTGGGCTCAGTGATCCCAGAAACTCTGCTCAAAAAACAGATCTCTGTTGTTCTTCACAGTGACTGATTGACTGTTCAGCTGAAAATGCAGACAAAAAAATGCCGTTGATTTGATCAGTCTAATCAACGGCATTTTTGGATCTGTTAAGCAGCTAAGCGATCAAGCAGCCTAAGGCGCTAGGCGATCAATATCCCAACTGTTGTCTTGGCGTGAGAACAAGAAACGGTCGTGCAAGCGGTGTTCACCACCCTGCCAGAACTCAATACTATCCACACGAACTCGGAAGCCACCCCAGAAAGAAGGCACAGGAATCTCGCCTTTGGCAAACTTCTGTTTAAGCTCTAGATACTTACCTTCTAAAATCCCACGCGCTGAAATGCGGCTACTCTGCTTACTTGCAATCGCGGCCAATTGGCTCTCTTTTGGACGTGACGAGAAGTACTTCATATTTTCCATAGCGGTCAGCTTTTCAGCCGTGCCCGTAATATGAACTTGTCGTTCGAGTGGATGCCAAGGGAAGTGCAAACTGATTTTGCTGTTGTGCTCAAGCTGGTGCGCTTTGCGGCTACCTAAGTTGGTGTAAAAAACGAACCCGTCTTTATCAACATTCTTCAGCAGAACAATTCGTTGGAATGGCTGACCATTTTCATCAACCGTAGCAACTGTCATGGCAGTAGGGTCCGTCAACTTCGCTTCAATGGCTTGCTCTAGCCATAGATTGAATTGCTCAATCGGGTCTGCGGCCAAGTCTTTGCGTCTCAATCCACCCTTAGCGTATTCGCGACGAATATCTGTCAGTTCCATTTGGTTGCTCCTTTTAATTTTTTTGTGATTTTGCGCCGTAATCCTTTGAAACACAAGTCTAAGCCATGGTTTTGTCTCACAGAAGGTGCTCTGTGTTAACAAGATCTCGGTACTCTCTCCATCATATTGATAATCTTTATACAAACCGATGACAAGCTGAGATCCGAGTGACCAAAATACTGCCTAACCTAATGACACCCTTTGTTTTATTCTCATTGTTATTGGGAGCTGCAGGGCTGACCGCAACCCACTTTATGGCAGTGCAATTCCAAGAAAAAATCGTCACTCAGCAACTCGATGAAGCAGCAAGTAAAGCCAATCTACAAATCGACTCTGAATTGGATAAATTCAAACAGATCCCGGATTTGCTCAGCCATGACCCGCGCTTGCTCTCTTATTTTGACTCATCACCACAAGCAGACAAGATTTCCGCTGCGCAGCTCAATCAATTGCTATTTGAATGGTCGAATCAAAGCCAAGCCGACACCATCTATATTCACGATCCGAACGGTACTGTGGTCGCTTCCAGTAATTACCAAAAGCCTCGCACTTTTGTGGGTGAGAACTTCTCGTTTCGTCCCTACTTTGCTTCTGCCATTCAAGGTAACAACACACAATATGTCGCGCTAGGCGCTCGTTCGAACGTACGCGGTTATTTTCTGTCTTCACCTCTGTATATCGACAAGGAAATTGTTGGCGTTATCACCGTAAAAGTGAGCTTAGAAAATCTCGAAAACATCCTAACCAGCGACGATTTTGAGATCGTAGTACTCGACTCTAACCAAGTGGTCTTTCTATCAAGCCAAGCTCCATGGCTTTACCATTCATTGTTGCCACTAACTCAGCAACAACAAACGGATATCGCACTTCAACGCCAATACGGTCAAAGCGAAATTTCGATCATCGAAGCCTTTCGTTCTTCAAGCTCTCAGTCAGAAGCGAGCAATACCAATCAATCTAGCAACCTTCAATCCAATGAAATCCGAAAAGAGCTCACCGCCAACCAGTTATTCAAGCTTGGTGCTTTTAATCTTTACCCTGCAACGGTCAGCAACAACCAGTACCAAGTTGTCGCACTAAAAGAGACCAGAGCTGAACTTATTAAAATCTTTCAGATCGATGTCATCTTCGTGGTGATTTACAGCTTGGTGATGCTCATCGCTTGGTCGTGGCGCCAGACTTATCTCGCGAAAGTGGCGTTGACCCGACTCAACCAAAACCTAGAGCAAACCGTTGATAAACGTACCCACTACTTGAAGCAATCCAATCAGCAGCTGCAACAAACCCTTTTTCAATACCAAGAGTCGCAGTCGAAGTTGAAACAGACAGAACAAGAGCTGACACAAACCGCGAAACTAGCGGTACTCGGTGAGCTGTCAGCCAGCATTAACCACGAAATCAACCAACCACTTGCAGCACTGCGAACCTACAGTGAAAACAGCTTAAAGCTACTGGAAATGGAACGAACCGATTTAGTGAAAAGCAATCTTGAGAAAATGATTGGCCTCAACAACACCATTACCGACATCATCGCGCGACTCAAAGTCTTTACTCGCAAGGTCACCAAACAAGAACATCATGTGGCGAACCTGCATCAAGCGGTCAATAACGCCACTAGCATTCTCAGTGCGCTGATGATCAAGCAAGGCATTACGCTAAGGCTAAGCACGGTGCCAGACGACATTAATATTGCGATTCATCCAACCGAACTCGAGCAAGTACTAGTGAACCTGATTCACAACGCGACTCAAGCGCTGCAACAACAAGTTCTTGAACACAAAATCTTGCAGGAGCAACAAAACCTGGAAAGCGTTGACCAACAGGCTAGCCCACAGATAGGCATCGAATGGCAACTGCATCATGACTCTTGTCAGCTGATCATTTGGGATAACGGAATTGGCATGCCGAACGATAAGCTAGAACAGCTGTTCGACCCGTTTTTTACCACCAAACCGGAAGGTTTAGGGCTAGGGCTTTCAATATCGAAACGGATTATTGAAGCGTATCACGGCACGATCAGCGCGAACCGGTTAGAGCCTTCAGGCATGGTATTCTCGCTAAACATCCCGTTATATAACGATAAGGGCTAACACGCCGTTGTTATCGCTGATTAGAAAACGAATCTCACATACTGCTAATCTCACCTACAGCTAAGGACTCGACTTTTGCAATCTATGCCTAAACTCTATTTTGTCGACGATGAACCCACCATTCGAGACTCCGTAGAACAAGCCATGCTCATTGAAGGCATCGATATCGTCTGCTTTCCCAATGCTATTGAGGCATTAAAGAAAATAGATACCACGCAAGCCGGAATTGTCATCACCGATATTCACATGCCGGTAATGGATGGCATTCAATTAACGCAAAAGTTGCTGAGCCAAAATCCTCATTTTCAGGTCATCGTACTTACCGGACATGGTGACGTGCAAACCGCGGTATCAGCGATGAAAGCCGGTGCTTACGATTTTCTGGAAAAGCCATTTGTAGTCGATGCCCTACTCACTGCCGTTAAAAAAGCGGCAGATAAACTCGCACTGGTTGAAGAAAACAACCTATTGCGTAAAGAGTTGGCAATGCAAAATCAGGTTGGCCCAAAACTGATTGGTCAATCGCCATCGATGCAGGCATTACGCCGAGAATTGATCACCCTAGATACCAAAACCAACCCACTTCTATTGTTTGTTGGTGATTTAGGGACGGGGAAAAGGGTCACTGCACAATACACCCATGATTTACACAGTCATCAAACCGCAGAGCTTTGCCCTGTCGCGGCGTTTAATTTGCCACGCAGTGACGAAGCGACATTCCATCAGTTTATTTTGCAACTGTTCTTGAAGCATCAAGGTGGAACACTCTATATCCATGAAACAGAAGCGTTAACTTCGCAGCAATGGCTATGGTTAGCCGCTCTAAAACCCACTCTACTTCGTGAAAACTCATGCAAGACCAATGCAACTTGTATCATTATCGCAACTACAGTAGTTCCTACTACAATTACAGGTGAACTGCGCCGATTTAATTTACTACCCTTGGCGCAAAGAACGGAAGATATTGGCTCTTTGTTCAAACACTTTGCTCGTGGTGCAGCCAGTCGCTATCAACTGCCGCCACCCGTGATTACAGAAAAAGAGATCCAGAGACTCATTGCAACGCATTGGACGGAGAACATTCGTCAGCTTCGCCAACATGCTGAACTCAGAGTGCTGACTCAAATTAAGCAGCCGTCGCTCGACAACGATACTAATGAGCAAAATGAACTCGATATGAGCATTGAAGAGCAACAACAGTCGTTAAACCAACGCACCGATAGCTTTGAACAAATTATCTTGATTGAGGCACTACATCGCCATCAAGGTCGTTTAAAAGAAGTACAACAAGAGCTGCAGGTATCGCGAAAAACACTGTATGACAAACTAAGAAAGCACCAACTCGATAAAACAGATTTCAAGAACCGATAAGTCTTAAAAAATATATAAATTCAAAGATTTAAATGAGCAAAATCTTAACATTTATCAAAAGTAAGAATACACTCAATAGGCTTGCACTTTTATTTAGCGAACAAGGACTGTTATGAGTCAGAAAAATTTCAGCAAATTGAACGAGACCGAGCTTGAGTATGTCGATGATAAAACAGCGGCACTACTCCTCAATACGCCCACCAGTGCGCGAATTATGTTGTGGGTGATCGTTCTGTTTTTTATTGCTGCTATTGGGTGGTCTGCATGGGCAGAGATCGACAAAGTTACCGTTGGCCAAGGCAAAGTGATCCCTTCCTCTCAAATCCAAGTGGTGCAAAACCTTGAAGGTGGCTTAGTTAAAGAGATCTTAGTTAAAGAAGGTCAACGTGTTCAGAAAGGTCAGCAGCTACTGTTGATCGATGACACTCGATTCCGTTCGGACTTCCGCGAACGTGAACAACAAGTGGCGAACTTAACCGCCAACGTGTTGATGCTATCCGCTTCATTAACCAGTGTCGTCATTAACGAAGAGTTCTCTGTTGAAGAGTGGAAAAAAAGCGTGTTGCTTGATTACGGTAAACTCGCCTTTCCACCAAAATTCTACGAGCTTCAGCCTAAACTGGTTAATCGCCAAAAAGCCGAATATCGTCAAGATCTGAATAACCTAAAAAACCAACTTTCTGTTTTTGATCAACAAGTTGAACAGAAACAGCAAGACCTAGTTGAGATTAAAGCGCGTGTTCGAAACCTAAAACAGAGCTACCAGTTTGCTCGCCAAGAACTGGATATCACCAAACCTCTCGCCGATGAAGGGGTGGTACCACGAATTGAATTACTTAAACTGCAAAGACAAGTGAACGACACTCGCCGAGAAATGACTTCGAGCGAGCTAAAAATTCCTCTTTTACGCTCAGCAATCAAAGAATCCATGCTCAGCCGTATTGACGCCGCACTGAACTTCCGCTCCGAACAACAAGAAAAACTCAATCAAGCCCAAGACAAGCTCTCTGCAATGACCGAATCTGCCGTTGGCCTAGAAGACAGAGTAAACCGTACCGTGGTGGTTTCTCCTGTAACAGGCACCGTTAAAACATTGGGTATTAATACTGTCGGCGGGGTTATCCAACCGGGTATGGACATCGTTGAGATTGTACCAACAGAAGACTCTCTATTGGTTGAAGCGAAAATCGCCCCGCAAGATATCGCGTTCCTACGCCCAGAATTGACTGCCATCGTTAAATTCAGTGCTTATGACTTCACTAAGTACGGTGGTCTAGAAGGCGTGTTAGAGCACATCAGTGCCGATACCACTCAAGATGAAGAAGGCAATAGCTTCTATATCGTGCGCGTGCGCACCGAAAAACACAATTTTGGACAGAACGAAGAGTTGCCAATCATTCCAGGTATGACCGCCTCTGTCGATATCATCACGGGTAAAAGAACCGTGCTTGAGTACATGTTGAAGCCACTATTAAGCGCTCAAAACAATGCACTAAAAGAGTAAGGACGTTTGATGTTTGATAACGCCTTTCAATACACAGCAAATAGACAAGAGCAGAGGCTATGAAGTCTCGGATTTCGCTATTGCTGCTGGTCCTCACCTCTTTCACCTCTGTGGCGCTCAACAAGAGCGACCAACGGTGGATAGATGCAGTGACCAAAACCTACGGCGATAGAGCCGGAAAGCGAGTGGCAACATGGCGCTCAAGTATGACGTCATACGACGGATTAAGTGAAAAAGAGAAGCTCAGGTCGGTGAACCAGTTCTTCAACCAGATGTACTTTGTCGATGACAACATACTGTGGGGAAAGAATGATTACTGGGCAACACCACTGGAATTTTTAGGCAGCAACGCCGGTGATTGTGAAGACTTCACAATCGCAAAATACTTCTCTTTGCTTGAACTGGGCGTCCCAGATAAGAAATTACGATTAGTGTACGTAAAAGCACTGGAACTAAACCAGTTCCACATGGTGTTGGCTTACTACTCAACACCGAGTGCAGAGCCATTAATTTTGGACAACTTAAACCCTGAAATTAAACGCGGTTCCAAACGCCCAGATCTACGACCAATTTACAGTTTTAACGGTAAAAACCTTTGGTTGATCAAGTCGGCAGCAGGCAGCGGCAAATTGGCAGGGAAATCTTCAAGATTGAGCTTATGGAACGACTTACGTTCACGTGAGCGCTCTCTAAAATTAAACAAACCCATTATCAATTACGATGAGTAGGTACAATGACTTTATATAAACAGCTTGTGGTCGGGATGGTTGCAGTGTTCATACTGCTGATGACGTCAGTTTTTATGATCGAATTCAATACCACCCGTGGATACTTAGAGGAGCAGCAACGCTCTGAGGTAAGTAATACCATTAATACTGTTGGACTGGCTCTCGCCCCTTACCTAGAAGAAAAGGACAAGGTGGCAGTGGAGTCTGTTATCAACGCCCTGTTTGATGGCAGTTCTTACTCAGTCGTTCGATTGATCTTTCTCGATAGCGGTGAAGACATTCTCCGCTCATACCCTGTAAAGCCAACTGGCGTACCAGAGTGGTTTACCAACCTAAACCTGTTCGAGCCTGTTCATGACCGCCGCGTGATCACCAGTGGCTGGATGCAATTGGCCGAGGTCGAGATCGTAAGTCACCCAGGCCCTGCCTACGATCAACTTTGGCAAGCATTCATCCGCTTACTGAGCATATTTGGCACGATCTTCTTGCTCGGTTTGGTGTCTATCTCTTGGATCCTTAAGCGCGCTTTACGCCCGCTCTCGTTGATCATTACCAAGATGGATCAGATCGCCAAGAATCAGTTTGGCGAACCTCTGGCTCGTCCAAAGACAAAAGATCTCACCTTGGTTGTCGATGGTATCAACCACATGTCGACTCAAGTTGAACTGGCATTTAAAAACCAAGCGAAAGAAGCTCAGAAGTTACGTGAAAGGGCATATATCGACCCTGTATCTCAGCTAGGTAACCGTGCTTACTACATGTCTCAGTTAACTCAATGGTTAGAGGAGTCGAGCTTAGGTGGTTTAGCGGTACTTAAAGCGGAGTTTATCAGTGAAGAGTACGATGAAAAGGGCTATCAAGAAGGTGATGCCTTGGTTCATCAACTGGCTGAACAGCTGCAAGCTTCAATTTCATCTCCAGATATCACCATCGCTCGTATTTCTAGTGACGAGTTCGGTTTCATCATGCCAAACATTGATGAGAGCGAACTGAAACTTGTCGCGAGCAGCATCGTAAACTGTATCCAGAGCCTAGGTTCAGACCCAACAGGCACTGCGAATCCACATATTGCTCTTGGTGTGACCTACAGCAACAAGCGTAAAACCAGTACTGAAATCATGTCGCTGGTGGATAACGCACTCTCAAGTGCCAAGGCGAATCGAGAACTTGCTTACGGCTACGTAACCGCAGACGATCACGGCGCAGTGATGGGCAAACAACAATGGCGTATGTTGGTTGAAGAAGCGATCATCAACGACCTCATTACCTTCCGTTTGCAGGCTGCAAACAATGCCTTTGGTAAAACGTATCACCAAGAGGTGTTCTCTGCGATTGAAAAAGATGGCGTGCGTTACGGTGCTAACCAGTATCTATACGCGCTAGAACAGCTTGAAATGAGCCACATTCTCGACCAATACGTTATTGAGAAGATGGTTGAAAAGCTCAATGCAAAAGAAGTAACCAGCCCAGTCGCTATTAATCTCTCGCCAAGCAGTATATCTCAACCAAGCTTCATCCGTTGGATCGGTAAGACGCTTGAACAGAATGCTTCAATCGCTCACCTGTTGCACTTTGAGATTCCAGAAAACTGCTTCATCAACGTTCCGCACTACACGGCACTTTTGTGTAACACCATTCGCAACGCTGAAGCGGTGTTTGGTGTCGATAACTACGGACGTAACTTCCAATCACTGGATTACATCAACGAATACCGTCCAAGCTATGTGAAGCTAGATTACCTGTTCACACATAACCTTGATGACGAAAAACAGAAGTTTACCTTAACGTCGATCTCTAGAACCGCTCACAACCTAGGCGTCACCACCATCGCGTCTCGAATAGAAACTCAGACTCAGCTAGATATTCTGTCTGATAACTACGTAGAAGTGTTCCAAGGCTTCATTGTTGATAAATAGTTGTAAGGGTTATATCACATGCAAGATCCACTATTGAACTCACTGATCTACGTTAGCCGGTATTACGGGTTAGCTAACTCGCCCGAAGCGTTGATCAATGGGCTACCACTATCCGATGGAAAGCTAACCCCTTTCCTATTCCCACGCTCTGCTGAACGAGCAGGATTAGTGGCAAAAGAAAACCGTTCCGACTTAGAAAAGATTCCTCACCTGATACTGCCTGCGGTCTTACTACTTAAACAAGGTGAGGCGTGCGTTCTCAACAGTATCGATTTAGAGAAGCAAGAAGCGGAAATCATTACTGCGGAAAGCGGAATGGTGCCAATCATCATTCCTGTCGAAGAGCTGAAAGAACAATTCATCGGCCGCTACTTCTTGGTAAAGAAACAGTTCCGTTATGATGAACGTTCACCAGAAGTTCTAAAAACACGTAAAGGGCATTGGTTTTGGAGCACGATTTGGGAATCTAAAAACATCTACCGAGATGTGTTGATTGCCTCCATTCTTATCAACATCTTCGCGATTGCCGCGCCGATGTTTACACGCTTGGTGTACGACAAGGTAGTTCCCAACCTCGCCTTTGAAACTTTGTGGGTGCTGGCAAGTGGTATCTTTGTCGTGTTCCTATTCGATTTGCTGCTCAAATTGATGCGCAGCTACTTCATTGACGTTGCCGGTAAGAAATCCGATATTCTCATTTCCTCCAAACTGTTCAGTAAAGTACTGGGGATTCGTATGGAAGCGAAGCCTGCTTCTGTCGGTGCTTTCGCTAAAAACTTGCAAGAGTTCGAATCCATTCGTGAATTCTTTACCTCTGCAACCATTGGCTCGTTAATCGACCTCCCCTTCGCACTGATGTTCTTAGCGCTAATTTGGTTAATGGCTGGAAACCTTGTGTTTGTTCCCGTTGCTGGCGTGGTCATTTTGATCGTCTATGCATTGCTAATCCAAGGTCCACTGCGCCGTACCATTGAGGAAGGCTCTCGTCTTGCTTCGCAGAAGTACGCGAACTTAATCGAGAGTTTGGCTGGGTTAGAGACGGTTAAGCTGTTCAGTGCGCAAAGCCAATTCCAATTCCGTTGGGAAGAAGCCGTTGCTCACATGGCGAATTGGAATATCAAAAGTCGACGCATCACTGACAGCATCCAAAACACCGCCGGCTTTGTTCAGCAAAGTACTAACGTTGGTATGATCATCTTTGGCGTGTATCTAATTGCAGAAGGTGAACTTACGATGGGTGGCTTGATCGCTGCAACCATGTTGAGCGGCCGAGCGATTGGCCCGCTTGTTCAGCTGTCTTTGCTTTCGACTCGTTACAACCAAGCAAAGTCATCAATGACTCTGATTGAGCAAGTGATGTCGATGCCTGATGAACAAGAAGAAGGTAAACGCTACATTCACCGTCCGATTATTCAGGGCCATATCGCGCTAGATAAAGTGACGTTCCACTACCCAGATTCACCAGTGGCTTCAATTAGAGACTTAACCCTCAATATTAGTCCTGGTGAGAAAGTAGCAATCATTGGTCGTATTGGTTCAGGTAAAACCACACTAGAACGTCTGATTATGGGCCTGTACAAGCCCACAGAAGGCCATGTACGTATTGATGACACGGATATGGAGCAACTGCATCATGTCGACGTACGACGCAATATAGGTTGTGTTCCGCAAGACAGTAACCTGTTCTACGGTTCAGTAAGAGACAACATTACTTTAGGTCGTCCTTTGGTGGATGACCGTGACGTGATGGATGCAGCAAACCGTGCAGGGGTAACCGCGTTTACTCAACAAGATCCTGCAGGTTTGGAACGCCAAGTGGGTGAAGGTGGTGCCTTGCTGTCTGGTGGACAACGTCAGTCAATTGCCATTGCTAGAGCCTTCCTTGGCCGTCCGCCAGTGTTGTTGATGGATGAGCCGACCAGTGCTATGGATAACCGTTCAGAGATGCACATCAAACACCAACTTAACCAATTGCTACCAAGCGAGACGTTAATTCTGATTACACACAAAACGTCGATGTTGGACATTGTCGATCGAGTGATCGTAATGGAGAAAGGCTGCATCATTGCAGATGGTCCTAAAGCACAGGTTCTTTCAGACCTTAAACAAGGCCGAGTGAGAGCGGTTAGCTAAAACGCGCAATCCACCTAAATAAATCATTATCAGTAGAAAGCAAAAGGGGAGCATCAACTCCCCTTTTTCTATTTGTCAGTATCGACACCTAGACAATACGTCACTTTGTGTTCAGCACAAAAGTCTACAAAGCAATATCCTCTTGCTCCATCTTAAACGAACATTGGATCTCGTATTGGTTGAATGAGAAAACACTTCCGCCGTGGGTCCGCTTGGTTGTGACTGTCTCATCACCAAATTGAATCGTCACTCGGGTATACACTTTTTCGTGTACCTCTACCGTGCATTCAGCAAGATTGGTTTCAAACTCTGCTTCGAGTGTATCTAACTGCGACTTTGTGTTTTCAATTGCGAGGTTGTTCTTCTCACGTTGCTGCTCTATTTCTAGGGCTTGCTCTTCGCTTCTCTCTGCTTTCGGGCGCTTCTTAAATTCTAACTCTTGGCGAATCACACCCATGGTTTGCTCTTGAGTGTATTTATAAGTTTCCTTCAACTCAGCTATCTTTTGGCGGTAACCATCGTAGCGCGCAAAACCATGTACCTTAGTTGCGGTGTCTCCCTCAACACCTAAGAAGACACATTCTACTTTTCCGCCAACTTTGGCTTCACCACCGCTTAGCGTGCCGTGTTTTTTCAAGCTGTCCATCACGATAAGGTTGTTACCACAGCGAATGTCGTTACTCATACTGTGCACACCAAGTCGAAGGTCATTGGCCGTTTGTAGCTCGGCATTCTGTGCGTAGCTTGCTGTGATAGAGCCTTTACTGAATACCTTACAACTTTTTGGCTCACCCTCTTTGGTCGTGTGGCCGATAATGCCTTTCGCGACTTTGATATCCCCCTGAGCTTGCACTTCGGCCGATTCGATAAAGCCACCAACCGTAACACTTCCGGTCGCCTTGACGATCATCCCCGGCTCGATGTTGCCAGAGACAAAGACATTACCTTTAAATTTAACGTGCCCAGTTGAGACATCGACGTTGCTGACACATAAGGCGTCATCCACTTCGATGGTTCGGTCTTTAATGATGGGCAATCCAGGGTGTGAGGCGAGTAGTAAATTGGGATCTTCAGGGGAGATGTAAGTGCCCTTTCCAGGCTTGATTAAACTGTCTTGTCCAGGAAGCGGTGGGATAATTCGGCCTTGAACGGTAAAGCCAGCGATGCCTTTGGTAGCGGGGGTTCGTTTCATTAAGTGATCATTTTGACCAACGGTAATGGTTTGTCCCAAGTCTCGCATATCAATCTTGCCTTCGTCTTTACTGCGAGGCTTCAATACTTGACGAGTAATATCTTCAACCAAAGCGGCAAACTTAGCGTCTTTACCTTTTACTGGTTGTGTCCCTTTAGCGGCTGGCTGAGTAAACTTTTCGCCGGGCTTAAGTTTGCTACTCATCATCAGAACTTTTCTGAGCGCTAACTTATTTATTCCTTTTGTTATTTGAGCTTGAGATAAACAATGAATGATGTCGCTGCCACGCAGTGGGTGTCCATTGTAGGGACCAGTGACCACGAGGCTCGCCAACATCTCATCATCAGACAGTTCGACCGCAACAGTGGCATTTCGAACTTCGGCAATCAAGATTCCTTCATAAGCTTCACCCTTACCTTCTTTAGCAAGAGTAACGAAACGCAACACCTCTTCTTCGAAAAGAAAATAGTTTGATGCATTCAAAGCTTCCAAGGTTGGTGGCAGCGTCTTGTTATCAAAGCTTGCGTCAACCACAGTCCCGGTTGGCAGACATGCCATTACTTGTTGCTTGTCTTCCGACAATGTAACGATGTTATCCCACATTCGAATTGAGTATCCCTAATGACTCAGTTGTTATTCAGTCTATATAATTCATTCTGCGCTGAGTATCACATTATTAGAATAATCAGCGTCACATCACTTACTTTCGATTCTGCAAACATGACTCATAAATAAGACTTACACATTTTATGATCTGCTTCGCCTTTACAAATACATAGGAAAATTTTTTCAGAATATTTCGTGCGATTGAATGTTGATTCGATGTAGGGCTAGATAGTAAAGGCGAATAGCTTTAGAAGATTAAAGGCTGTAGTGGAGAGATGAAACAGAAGTGATGTAACAGATAATCAGGGTAAAAACGGATTTGAATATGGAGCTTCAGTTTACAGTGTAAATCCAAGATTCTAATTTACACTGTAAATCTAATTTGTAGCGGTCAGTCTATTTAAATGATGGCTAGCCTATTTACACTGTAAATTTGCTAGCAAAACATCGACATCTTTACGAAACTGAATCTCTGCTTGTTTACGACCAACAAGATTAAACTGTTCAACACAAGTCCCCCACTCTTTCTGCTGAACAACCTTTGCGATGAGTAAGTCAGAAATACCTATGTTTCGATCGTTACTGAGTAGAATCAAGTTCAGTACGCTGAAGCTGATCGCATCATAACTGTTGCCACCGTTCACGTAATTTCTAACTAACTGAGTTTCAAACTCACTAACGGTGTGAACACTCTTTGGCAGCAGTGCTCGCACCATATCGGTTTCAAGTGAAACCAAAGAACCTGAAACAAGAAAACAGTAGCTACGCTCGAAGTGAATTTGAACTTGGTTTATCCAGCCTTGAGAGTTTGAGTTAAGCGCCTTAACCATCAGAACCGAGTGACAGCCACTGGCCTGATCTCGCTGGTGGCCGATGTGCACAGCTTCAAATTCACTACCACGCCAAAAAGAAATCAATTCGCTGGTCGCGCCAAAGCTTGTCGCCAGATAATCTGCTTGGCTGGTTTGCTGTGATAACTGAGCCAACATCCAACGGCCAATACCCAAACCTTGATGACGCGCTGAAATAGCAATGCGCATCACTCGAAGGCAACGACTGCTCGCCGCATGAGTACAGCCAAGTTGGTTTGCCAGTAATACTGGAGCAAGGTGACCTTGAGGCCTGCGTTTTCCAAGTTGAATTTGAGTAATCAACTCGCTGTCCAAACCACCCTCTTCCGTCACTAACATACAACCTAAACATTTATCTTGCTGCCAAGCGGCGTATAAACGGATTGCTGGATTGTTGAGAAACTGCATTAAGTCATTTGGCGAGGTCTGATAGTGCGCATCCACGAGAAGAGAAAAACATTGTTGTAGCTGCTCAGGATTAGCCAAGCATTCTGATTTTGATAACTCGCCCAAGTTTAATTGGTTGATTGCGTCAGCAGACAAGCCTTCGATTTCATCAACCGCCGATTCAGTGACTGATGCGTCATTACCAAGTAGGAAGAAATCAAACAACCAAGCTTCTAGCGGATCGTTGCTATTCCAACGAATCGGTTGTTCGAGCTTAAAGCCTTTCCACCCCGGACGATGCTCAGAAAGCCAAGACTCAAACTTAATACCGAACCCTCGTCCACTGCCTTCGTAACCGTGTACCGTGGTCGAAAAAACCATACGGTGATAGATGTCGACCATGGATTTAAGCATCGGAATTGGAATTGTAGCCGCTTCGTCAACAAATAGAAGGTCACAATCGGGCTTGGATTTAAGTAATTCATCTGGCGCGACGAATCTCAAACTTCCCCCTTGATGGCGAATGTGAGTAGCGTTGACCACTTCGCAAGATTCTAACCCTTGGCCAGCATGAGAAAATACCGGCTCTACCGCTTTCACTGAAGGTGCAGTAACAATAATATTAAAACCGTGACGCTCAACTAACAGCTGCGCTGCGGCAATACCCAATGTCGAGCTTTTACCACGCCCTCTATCCGCAGTGAGAATCAAAGGACGTTTACGATGTCCAGACACCACTTTTTTGACTAATTCAACAGCCGTGTTTTGCTGTTCAAATTTATCCAATCCGTTTTGGGCGCTTTGCATCTGAGGAAGAGCGTGAGTTGCTTGAACTACATCGCCGGCTTCATTGTGTTGTGAAACAGAAATCAGTTTATCGAAATGACGTTTTAACCAACGTTGGCCAAAGCTTTCACTATCTTCAGAGGCATTAACTTTTGGCGGCAACACCAACAACAACCCACCACCAACTAACGAACCCAACGCGGCACTAAAACCATTCGCATCGAACTGCTCTCTAAAATCACAAACAAGAACTTGGCACTCACGACCAAGCAGTTGTTGGCCTTTTTTTACTGGAGCATGAATCACACCTTCAAATGGCGTACCGCCAACCTGGAAGATGCTCGGAGTGTTTGAATCTTGAAGGAAGGTAAAAACAGCAGAGTTTTGCCAATCAAAATCGCCATCAAAGACCACGCCGTAACGGTGATCGTTATGCTGAGCAATATTAGAAAGTGTATGTAGAAAAGTGTTGGTTGGGTTTGTCATAGTTAGCGTCCAGATTCATCTAAACACAGTTTATCACAGCCAAATAAAAAGCCGCATAAAGCGGCTTTAGAGGAGTAATGAAAAGTCGTCGACTTAGTCGAGCTTCGATTGTACGAAGGCGAGGATTTCTTCCATTGTTGCGTCATCAACTTTCTTAAGGTTCAACGCCAAGTTTGAACCCTTGCGGCTGTATGATACGCGGCCCTTAATAAGCTCAACTTTTGGAGAAGCTTTCTTCGCTGGCGCTGGCGCCAATTCAAGAATCCAACCTTCCAATGTTTCGGTCACGTCTTTGGTTAGACGAGTTACGCCTTGAGCTTCGCTACGCTGCCATACAAAACCTTCAGAAGCATCACACTTAGTCAGCAGTGTTTGCTGCTGTTCACTCGTCAATCCACCAAACTGCTTGTGCAGTTTAACAATAGTTGGACGACCAAGGTCGCTCACATTTGGGTAAGCTTGTAGCAATTCAAGTGGCAAAGCGGCTGCTTTCAATGCACCACTCACCAAAGCTTCACTGCACTGGAACATTTTTGCCAGTGCTTTCTGGTCTTCAGCTTCGCCTTTGTCCAGCTTCGCTTGCATCTCTTTGCCCTTCTCGTAAAGAGAAAGCGGTTTATGAGCGTTAGCTACGTCTGATAGGAACTTAGCGTGTTCGCCGTTAATGTTTTCAGCAACATAGATTAGGAACTCTTTGTCAGCCAAAATACATGACATACGACGACGGCTACCATCAAGAACTTCAATCTTACCGTCTTTGTTCTTACGACCAACTGCTGGGTATTGCTGACCACGTTCTTTCAATGTTGTAAGAACATCAGAAAGCGCATGCTCGTTTAAGAAAGATTGCTCACGAGCATTCTCTTCAAAAACAACCGTTCGAGTAGCCACTTCAGCCGCAGGAATTCGAACCAATTCAAATGAAACCAAATCTTCGCCAGCAACAGAAAGCTCAATCACTTGAGCCTGCTCTTTTGCCGCTGTTTGCGCTTCTTGTGGTGTTGCTACGCGACGTTTGTTTGCTTTACCAAATAGCTTTGCATTTAAGTCAGATGTTTTAATTGCCATTGTTGTTATCCCTGATTAAGTGAAGGCCAGTTGCTATGTAATACGCGCTCTAATTCTAGAGCACTTTTTTGTACTGCGTCTTGAGCAACAGCTAGAGTTTTCTTACCGCCCTCAAAGTCGCTTACCGTTAGATCGAAAACCGTGCTGTAAGTGTCAGCACAGGTTTCAAAAGCACGGCTTCTTGGAATGGTTGCCATCATTACTTGATCATTCAACAGGTAGTTCATTTCCGTCAGAACTGACACCTGTTTCTTGTTGTCGTCTTCAAACATGGTTGGCATTAGACGAACAAACTCGAGACCTTTCCAATCATCCGGGAACATTTCGTAAACCGTTGGTAAGTGCTGGAAGAAGTTAACCGTTGAAGCCCAATCCAAACGCTTAGCTGCACATGGAATCAGAAGTGCGTTCGACGCGTACATTGCATTCCATACTAGAGGGTCAACGTGCGGGCCGGTATCAATCATAATCACATCGAAATCATCGGCGATTTTGTCGATAAGCTTCTCTTTTAACAGACGAACAATATCAAGTGACTGATCTTGTGAAAGGCTTTGCCACGCTTCAGCGTTAAACATCGCATCTTCTGGGAAAGCAGAAATTGTCTTCAGGTTTGGATACTGAGTTGGCAATAGTACGTTCTTACGAAGAAACTCTAGATCGACATCTTGGCCTTCAGGCACATTGTCCAACATGATATCGACGGCAGAATAGATGCTGTCGTGCTCTGCCCCACTAATTTGTGGATTTAGGAACAGACGCAAAGAGCCCTGTGGGTCCAAGTCAATCAGACAAATACGGTAGCGCTTATCCAAATTCAGAGACAAACAAGCGGCTAAGTGAACTGCTGTCATTGATTTACCCGTACCACCCTTCTGGTTTTGTACGTTGATAATCCATGGCTTATTGTCAGCGTGCTGCTTACGTTCATGGAACTTCGGCACTTCTGCCGCGTCCATCAACATGTGAGCTTCTGTCAATGAAATCGAGTAATGATTAGCGTTGTTCTTTGTGAACTGATGGCCATCAGCTTCAAGTTTAGTGATCGCTTCATCGAGCTTACGACGCGTTAAACCAGAACGAGTCTCCATCATAGCTTTAGACATTGGAGGGAAATGTTCATCACTTCGCTCTTCCAAAATAATCTCAATTCGGTCAGCCTGAACTTGTTGAGTTTGTTCGGCTAGCTGATAGAGCTTATCAATCGTTTGTTCTCTTTTCATTGCCAGTTTCCGTAATGATTAACTAAGTACAAATTGTACAGCGATTAACAACAAACACAACAAAAACATGAACATACATTTATGAGTAAAATCACATAAAATAGACCGCGTTTTTACAATTTGATGAAACATCGCCTTAGACAAACACAAAAATGACTGTTTCTATCATGTATAACCATGCTATTTCTAGTCTACATTTTAAATGTTACAGCATCACTTATTTACAATGTAAATGGAATTTCAACGAAAAACCTTCGGAACGATTGAAATACAACCGTAGATTACGGTTGGTGTGATTTGCATTCGAATTTATAGATTTTCAATCCAATAAAAATTAAAAAAACACTCAATGACCAAAAAATTCAAAACAGAAGAGAAGATGGGGTGTCAAAAAACAACAGAGGATTGGAACTTAACCGGAAGAATGATCATGGAGCACATCCAGTGTAAGATAATTGATAACGCCAAATTATGAAGCATGATCAAGGCGTAAACTGAGCAATATTGATCCGAGCAACTGCAGATTGGAAATGATCAACCTCCGGAAAAATGATCAAGTAAACATAGTTCCGGAAGCATGTGATTTATGAACTAAGTTACGGACAAATGCTTTTGGAATGGGGATTCAACGCCTATAAGGGCTCAATGATTGAAAATTCAATCGACACAGACCAAGAATACACAAACATGACAATTTCATGATCATGCTTCCTAGTTAAGACCCACCCGCTCTAAATACATCAAAGCAATCCATTTCCAGCGGATACAGACTAAATTTTGCACTCAATAGGGTAGGAACGATAAAAAAGTATGCTCTCTTGATCATTGTTCCGATAGATTGGCCACCACAAGTGTCCACTTAGACAAGTCAAAAGCGACTTAGAAACCGATGTTGAATTCCGATCTGTGGATAAGCTGTATAAGTATAATGATCATGCTTTCGAACCAATAATGATCATGCTTACAATGACTTAATGATCATCGTTCTGATATTCTGTGATCATGCTTTCTTAAGTTTAATGATCATAGTTTCGGAACCTTTATGATCATGCTTTCCAAGGCGATTTATTTTAATGCTTTAAATTCAGCCACTTATAAACAAAGTTACGTCCAGATCATTAGATCACTTAATCATTTAAGATCATATTAATCAAAAAGATCAGTTATTTAAAAGCCAATAAATTCTCTTTATTTATGATCATTCTTTCTTTATCATTCAGGAACTATAGTGAAATTACGGTT
This sequence comes from Vibrio sp. 10N.247.310.98, assembly GCF_041467395.1. NCBI lineage: Bacteria > Pseudomonadati > Pseudomonadota > Gammaproteobacteria > Vibrionales > Vibrionaceae > Vibrio > Vibrio sp. 10N.247.310.98. Next base: position 19,176 of record NZ_JBFSUL010000028.1, read on the forward strand.
AGTGTGATACGGATCAAAAATGAAACCAGAAGAGAAATTGTTAATTAAGGCACGAAGCCACAAAGATGGTCATTTATTTGAGGTATCTGAAACAGCCGTTGAATGGATAGAACAATATCAACACTTCAAAGGTGTCACCAAAAGCATAGTTGAGCTTCTTAACCTAATTTCACTTCGTGGGTTTAGCAGTAAAGACGGGTACGTTTCCACCACTGAGATTATTGAATCAACCGATGGTCAAGTCACTCGCGCAGCCTTACAGCAAAGGCTGAGAGCTGCAGTTAATATCGGATTGTTCAAACAAATCCCAGTTCGCTTTGAAGAAGGCCTTGCTGGTAAAACCATGTTGCATCGCTTTGTGAACCCAAACCAATTGATATCGGTGCTGGGTGCCACCAGCTTAGTGACAGAAAGCGTGAAGCAAAATGAAAAGCAAAAGCGCTCTAAAGCCCTAGCTCAAACCAAAGTAAACAAGCGCTTACTGAATGAACATGGGTTGAATACCCCACCAACGATGAAAGATGAAGCGGATCAATTCATTGTTTCGCCAACCAATTGGGCGGGGATTATTGATCAAGCGTTAGCGCCACCTAGAACTCGTAAGAGCTACCAGAAATCCATGGTTTCGATCTCTGGCACTCGCGCTGTGATCGAGACACGATCTTCTAAAAATATCATGACCGTTGACGATCTGATGACGCTATTCGCGTTATTCACTCTCACCGTTCAATATCATGATCATCACCAAGATGATTACCATCTAGACGCGAAACACACGCCAAACAAAACACCACTCTACATCACTGATATTTTGTCTTTACGTGGCAAGAAAGACAGCGGCCCTGCACGTGATTCTATCCGCGACAGTATTGATCGTATCGAATTCACGGATTTCCAACTGCACGAGCTTACAGGCCGTTGGCTTAGTGAGAACATGCCAGAAGGCTTTAAGAGTGATCGTTTCCGATTCTTAGCTAGAACCATTACCGCATCGGAAGAAGCGCCTACAGAAGGCTCTGACGGCGAAATTCGCATTAAACCGAACCTATACATCCTGGTTTGGGAGCCTTCGTTCTACGAAGAGCTGCTGACGCGTGACTATTTCTTCCTATTTCCGCCAGAAATCCTGAAGCAACATACCTTGGTCTTCCAAATGTATTCGTACTTTAGAAGCCGCATGGCACGTCGCCATTCAGATAGCATGTTGCTCAGTGAGCTCAACCAGAAATTGGCGCGTAACATCGATTGGCGTCGTTTCTCGATGGATCTGATCCGCGAGCTCAGAAAATTGGGTGAAGTCGGGGATCAAGAAGATACCTTCCTGGTTAATCTATGGGGTTATCACTTGACGATCACCGCGTTGATCGAAAAAGGGAAAACGACCGATTATCAGGTAGATATCAAATGTAATGTGGAAGAAGTATTACGTTACTCAAGAGCGCGTACCACTAACGCAGGTAAGCGTAATATGGCACCAACGCTGCCGAACCCACTTCGTAACGAAATGGTGTCTAAGCAGAAACTGGAAGAGCTGTCTGAGATTATCGATGGTGAGTTTGAACCCATTCAGCGTAAAGCACCGTCGCCAAGAGGCAAATTGGGACGTCGAGTTAAGCAGCGTAAACACTCTGTTGAGATCAACGCTGACGAGATCATGATTACTCTCTCTAAATATACCTCTGCAGAGGCTCTAGAACGCAGCATAACGGCTTTATCTGCTATGACAGGGCACTCACATGCCTCAATCAAAGAAGAGTGCTCAGAGCTCATTGAGAAGCTTGATTGGTTGAGAGTAGGGGAGGACGTTATCCCATACGAAACACTGAGTCGCTTGATTGAGCTATATAACGACCGAGATAGCACCAGCAATCGACATCTGTCCATTGAACGTTTGATCTCTGGTTTAGCGGTGCGTCGTAAAGTGTGTAAACAAGTTCATGAAGGTCATTTAGACGAAAACGTGTTCCTTGCGCTCGATGAAATGGCGATTGGCCACTAGTCATTATCCTATCGCGATAAGCCTGTTTTACCGCCGCTGAATGGATAGTTTTGAACACATTAGGTGCTGATTAAAATCGCACCTAACGCTGACAAAGTGATGACAAAGTAGCGCATCTAGTTGATTATTATTTATCCCGAATAGACAACCTTTGTCCTTTCTTGTGATTAATAGATTGGCTCATATTTTGTTACATCATACTGAATAGATTTTTGCGAGTTCCCAAGGGACTCGCTTTTTTTTGCCTAAAATTCAGTCAATCATTAAAATTCAATAGCTTACAGAGTTAAACGCCGAAGCATGATCAAGGCTCGATCATGCTTTCTACGGATCTAGCTCTGGTGAGATTCTGATTTGATGCTTGATCGAGAAGGGCTTGATCAGTGGAGATGGCGTTGAATAATTCCTTGATCATCGTTTCGGGGATGGGTTGCCATAAAGCGTACATGCGACTCGATCAATTTTTCAGACTCTGCTTTCCAACGTGGTTCTTGCTGTTGGTTCGTAAACTCCAAAGCCAATACACACAAGTGTTGTAGCCGCTGTGTACACCACTCTTGCAATCCTGCTTCTGATTTTGGGTCACATGACACCGCTTGCAGCTTACTGTAGGCAAACATTAGGTATTGGTAGGCTTTATCTTGATGGCTTGAGCTGTTGGCCTCCTGCGAAGCCAAGTCCGGATTCGATGAATCCGCGAGGTGGCGATAGAAAGTAAAGATTCTCAGGCATCCGTCTAGCCAACATGCGATGCCTTTGCTCTGCTCATCCGTGATCAATGGCCCCCAGAGCGCATCTGGAGGCGTTAAGATCAAAGGTTCTAACCGGTCCACTTGATCATGCTTTCGGTCTTTGTACCAATCTCCGATCCGCTCTAACCAAGTGTCTAGTTCATTCATGCAACGTTATCCCACTGTTTTACAGAGTGATTATCAGAAACTTGTTTGATTTCATGCTGTATTTCACTGCTCTGCTCTCGAATACGATCAGCGTCTATTGAATAGTTTGGCTCATTTTTGACGAGTTCGCCAAATGGCAGATCGGGATCTGGTACCGCAGAGATCAACAACTTAGTGTACGGGTGTCGTGGATTGGTTAAGATCGACTGGGTTGATCCCCATTCGACGATCTGTCCTTTGTACATAACCGCTGTCTCTTCTGCGATGTAATGTGCTGTGGCAAGATCGTGGGTTATGTACAAAAAGCCAATCCCCAACTCTTGCTTCATTTTTTGCATCAGGTTCAACACGCCAAGTCGAATCGAAACGTCCAACATCGAGGTGGGTTCGTCAGCAAGAATAACCTCAGCGCCAACGGCCAGTGCTCTCGCTAGGTTAACCCTCTGTCTTTGGCCTCCACTGAGCTCGTGCGGGTATTTGGCGAGCGTTTCGATGGGTAACTCCACCAGCGTTAATAACTCTTTGAGGCGTTCTGTGAGAGCCTGTTTAGTGGCTACCTGTTTATGGATCTTAAGTGGGCGCGTTAAATGGTGATCAATAGTGTGAGTGGGATTGAGTGAACCAAAGGGGTCTTGAAACACCATTTGCACACGGCTGCGATAATCCAAGATATCTTTACGGCTTTTCAGCGTAGAGATGTCTCTGCCTTTGAACAGTATCTCCCCCTCTGTCGCAGGGTAAACCTTGGTCATCAATCGTGCGCAGGTGCTTTTCCCGCAGCCTGATTCTCCGGCTAAGCCGAAAATCTCGCCTTAGCCTATGTGAAAGCTAACGGATTTGATTGCATTGAAAGAGGGGAAAATGAGAGTTGGATCAAACCACATTTCTTATGGGGAATCTTTTAAATATAATTGCAGAAAATGGCTTTGGCAAAGTTTAAATGAGGCATTTATTAATTAGCTTTGTGAAGCGTCGGAATCATCACACTTCAGTACAGAATTTCTTAACAAGCGAAAAAGCATTTGCTACAGATTACCTGTCCATTACATGGTGCTTTTCGGAGGAAAACATGTCCATTAATTCTATCAACCATGATGAAATGACAAATATTGCAAACAAGTGGGATGCTGAAGAAGAAGTATCTTTCAAACCAGAAAAGAAAATGAAGTCTGCTGAAGCTCGTCGTCGTATCGAGACTCTAAGAGAAATTAGAGAAAGCGGTTTGAGTCTGGAAGAAGCGAGGGAGCTAGGTCTTATTCACTAATAATCCCCATTGCATTTAGAAGGGTGGCACAACGCCACCCTTTGATTTATAATTGTTTTTTCATGTTTCCTATCCAGATTTAATCAACTCCTTGATTCTTTGGCTCACTGTTCTGTTTAGCCTAACCCTTTTGATATTACGCTTTTCAGATGAAAAACACGCACATGGCATACTCTTGAGCTAAGTTGTTTGACAGTCATATTCAACGCCACTAATTTTAAAGTTAAAGCAAAAATATGCGATGTCGTTGGTAAGGAGAAGGCTATGTCTAATTCTGTGGCTCAAGCTAAAGAAGTGCTGTTTTACGAACCCGAAGATCCGAACGGATACCTGTCAAATTTTGCCGCTTGTCCTATCAAGGTAGGTGATCAAGTTTGGGCAACCAGCGAACATTATTATCAAGCGATGAAGTTTGCCTCCGAAGCGCTACGTAATACCATTTTGGAAGCCAGTACACCTGCTGAAGCGTTCTCTTTAAGTCGTGACTACGAAGACCAAGTTCGCGAAGATTGGTATGACATTCGTGTTGAAGTGATGCAGTTCATCGTCACCGAGAAGTTCAGACAGAATCCACAGTTTGCGCTGTTTCTTACCAATACCGGAGATTCGGTGATCAAAGAACATTCGCACAAAGACCACTTCTGGGGCGATGGCGGCGATGGAACCGGCGAGAACCATTTGGGTAAGATTCTGATGGCAGTGCGTCACCAGCTTCGCACTCAGCAACTGCATTTAATTGCTTCGCACTGATTCGTCGATTCAGATAGCGGCATGCTTATCATTACTCCTTAGACGCATTTAAAAGGCCGCCCTGCTATCTAGTATGAAGCAGGGCGGCCTTTTCGGTTTTAGAGAGTCAGGCATCAACGAGAGTTAACGTACGTGACTAAGCTATGCGTTGATAAGTTCTACGTTACGCTGGTGCTATAAGTAACTCTGTACGATGTCGTCAAGCTGTCCATCGTCTTTCATTTGGTCTAGGCGTTGGTTGATGAAGCTTTGCAGCTTAGGATCCATCTCAGGGTCAAACGCCAAATGGATAGGGTAGTTATTGATGACAGAACCAAACTCATGCATCTGGTAATCATCAATACTCAGTTTTTGCTCGTTTAGGTTGTATTTGATTCGTGATTCCATTTCCACAAACACGGTGTCGCCAGGTGCTCGGTTCAGGACACGAAACGCAGCAGTGTAATCTTTTACTCGAATCTCGTTGAGCTTGCCCTGTTGGATATAAGGTTCCAAGTTCGGATACTCAAATCCTTTCAGCAATACCACGGCTTTCCCATCGAGATCATCGATTGTATTGAACTCAAATGGCTTTTTACCGCTGCTGAGTAATACGTGTTTTACATTGTAAATCGGGTCTTCAGATAGGTTCGCAGATTGAATATTCCCCCAACTAGGGCTGCCATAGGTAACCCAGTTTGGATTCTCTCTCGCATCGAGCTTGTCGATCATTCGATTAAAAGGGTAGGTGTGGTAGTTGATCTCATATTGGCTGTCATCAAACACGGCTTCCACAATATCTGAAACAATTCCTCTGTGAGATGACCCGTCAGTTTCGATTTGAAAAGGTTGCGCTTGGCTCGCAATAATGTAGTAGTGAAGAGGTTCGCTTGCAGAAGCATAACTGCTTGAAAACAAACTGACTATGGATGCAACGATAAGATGTTTTTTCATAACCTTCCCTAGTTATTTGATGAATGACTACTATTATACTAGTTGAGTAATTGTAGTTTGCTAGGATAACAATAATGGTAATTTGTGTATGGTGACAAAAGGAAAACGCTACGTTGGACTCTCCCGACAGTTGATCGGGATGATAATAGCGATCAGTACCTTATTCACAGTTATAGTGACAGGTCTCGGGTTGTATGTAGAGTACCAAAGTCGAGTTTCTTTTATCAGCTCTCAGATCGAGCAGGTCAAGGCTGGCTACCTTTCTGGTTTAACGGCAAGTTTGTGGGTTGAAGATCGAGAGCAATTGTTTGTGCAAGCCGAAGGCATCTCTCGCCTCCCTTCGGTCAGTTACCTTCTTATCGAAAGTCCCGATGAAAAAATTCTAGAGTTAGGTCAAAAGACCGAAGGCCAATCTTATTCTCAGTCTTGGGAAATGGTGCACCAGATGGGCGGCACAGACTTCCCGTTGGCGACGCTCACGGTGCAATCAGACTTGAGCATGATCCTAGATGACTTTGAAGAACGAGTGTTATTGTTGCTCGCCTTCGAAGCCGTTAAAATCTTCTTGTTGTCTCTCGTATGTTTAACCATCGTCTATCGTCTTGTCGTAAAACGTTTGATGACTATGTCTTCCCAAATCAACCAACAACAGGTCGAAGACAACAAACCGCGCTTTATAACGCCAACTCACTCTACTTACAAAGATGAGATATCGACTCTAGAGAGTAGCTATAACCGATCGGTAGAACGTATTCGTCAACAATATCAAGAGCTGGAAAAAGCCAAAGACATTGCTGAGGTGGCCAACCGCAATAAAAGTGAATTCCTTGCCAATATGAGTCACGAAATCCGTACCCCAATGAATGGGATTATCGGGCTGTCGTCTTTGCTTTCTGAAATGGATATGCCGAAAGAGCAAAAAGAGTACATCAACATGCTCAATACCTCTTCGCTTACGTTGCTCGACTTAATCAACGACATTCTCGATTACTCGAAGATCGAAGCGGGGCGACTAGAGCTTCAGCAAGAGCCGATGAAAATGATGGGCATTGCGGCCGACGTTGAATCAACCTTTCGAGTGAAAGCCGAACAGAAAGGGCTTCGATTCCAATTAGCGATCGACCCTAAGATCCCAACCATGGTGATTGGCGACGGTACACAACTAAGACAAGTCCTAAATAACTTAGTAGGTAACGCGATTAAATTTACCGAGCATGGCCACGTCACGCTCTCGCTTCGTTTGGAAGAGGTGGTTGAGCCTGAGCAAAAACTCAGAGTGAGGTTCGAGATTGTCGACAGCGGTATCGGTATTGCAGAAGACAAACAGAAATCGGTGTTCGATAAGTTTCAACAAGCCGACGGCAGTACCACACGTATTTATGGAGGCACAGGGCTTGGTCTAACAATATGCGAGAAGATAGTGACATTGATGGGCAGCAAGCTTGAACTCACCAGTGTTGAAGGTAAAGGCAGTACCTTCTATTTTACGGCTGACTTTGACCCGTGTTTAGAAGCCGATGAAAGCAATATCGATTTCAATAAGGTTTCGGTTCTGCTTGTGGATGATAGCCAGCTGAACATGTGTATAACGTCTACACAGCTTCAATCCTTTGGCGTTAAGTCTGAGTGCTGTGAAACGGCAAACCAAGCGTTAGAGTTGGTTTCAGAGTCTGTGGCTAAGTCATCACCTTATGATCTCGTTCTGATAGACAAAGTAATGCCGTCCGTTGATGGCTTTCAACTGGCGAGAAGCTTAGTTGAACGCTTTGGTAGCGAGTGTCCCAAGTTAGTGATGATCTCTGCTGACCCTAGAAAGCAAGATGAAGCTCGTGCTAAACAAGTCGGTTTTGTTGCCTACATTGCGCGTCCTTACCAAGATAATCAGCTTAAATGGACCATCAGTGAGGTACTCGCGAGAGCGGCTGATACTTCAGTCTTTACCTATCCGAACAGAGGAGAGGTTGCGTTTAAAGACAATGAACCTGTGCCGTTAAGTAAATCTGCAGCGGTTGTTAAAGATGCTCCCATTGTCTCTGTAAACGCCACACCAGCCGATAAACAAGCTCCAATTCAAGCAGAGTCAAAACCTGTCGCAGTTGCCGGAGAATTTAGTGGTACAGTTTTAGTTGTTGAAGACTCGCGAGTAAACCAACAAGTCGCCAAGATGATGCTCAAGAAGCTTGGCTTTGAGGTTGATATTGCCGACAACGGTGAAATTGGTGTCGAGAAATTCAAAGTCAACGAATACGAGATGATTTTTATGGATTGTCAGATGCCGGTTCTCGATGGCTTCGAAGCGACCAAGCAGATCCGAGCGCTCGAAGAAGGGGCTGCAAAGCATATTCCAATCATTGCGCTGACGGCCAACGTCGTGCAGCGAGACAAGCATTTGTGCTTCGATGTAGGCATGGATGAGTTTTTACCTAAACCGGTTAACCAAGGCAAACTGAGAGAGATCGTAGCGAGTTTCTTGTCGAAAGAGACGGAATCAAACAAAGAACATGAGCAGCAAATTGTTTAGTTGAGTATCTCTAATCTTACTTTCATTAAAAGAGTAATGAGGCGAATTAGACATAGTCTTTTATGCCGTTGGTTATATTTGAAGTATCGTGTGAAAGAAATGATAAAGGTGGTCTGAAAAGACCACCTTTTTTGTATGTGTCGGTTTGAACTTAATCTCTATCGATTGCGAACGCAGACCATGCTTGACGTGTCGGCATCACTTCGACTCGGTTAATGTTGATGTGATCTGGCAAGGTTGCGATATAAAACATCTGCTCGGCAATATCCTCTGCTGACAACGGTGTAGTGCCTTGGTAAAGGTTGTCTGAAGCCGTCTGGTTACCTTTAGTTCTTACAAGAGTAAATTCCGTTTCTGCAATACCAGGGGAGAGGTCAGTCACTCGTACCCCTGTGCCTTGTAAGTCACAACGTAGGTTGTAACTGAACTGCTTTACGAACGCTTTGCTGGCACCATACACATGGCTTCCTGGGTAAGGCCACTGTCCGGCGATTGACCCAACATTGATGATTGAGCTTCCTGCGCCTTTTTTAATTAACGTAGGCAACAGCGCATGAGTAACATTAACCAAGCCTGTGACATTGGTATCGATCATAGTGTGCCAGTCTTTCAAGTCCACATCAGGCGCGCCTTCTGGTGCCAAAGCTAACCCAGCATTATTGACCAATGCGGTAATCGATGAAAATTCAGCGGGTAATGAATCAATGGCTTGTTTTACGGCGTCTGCGTCTCGAACGTCGAGTTGAATTACATGCACAGGCACCGTTAATTCTTCCTTTAGGTCGAGTAGCCTTTCGATTCGACGACCAGACAGCACTAACGACCAGTTATCTTCTGCGAAACGTTTTGCTGCCGCTTTGCCGAAACCAGAGGTTGCCCCTGTAATGAACGCTATCTTATCCATAAATACATCCTTCTAATTTGAAATTAACATAAGTAGTGCCATGCCGATCAAAATCGGCGCGGTCGTTGTTTTTGCAGACAAGTTCGGTACTGATAGATACAGTTTTTGCCCCAGTACATTGCCAATCAAAGCTGCCGGTAATAGCCATAAACCTGTGATGAACGATTCTTGGTTAAATGCGCCAATCCATATGAAGCCGATCAGTGAAATCGCTGAACTCAGCAGAAAAAACACAATCGCGGTGGCTCTCTGTTCACTGGTTTTAATGGTCAGGTTCATCAAATACGTCACTAATGGCGGACCTCCTGAAGAAGCGGTGGTCATGCTAAACCCCGAAATGGCTCCCGCCCAAAACGCGTGTCGTTGGTGCAACCAAGTGAGGCGTAAGTCCAAAATAATCAGCGTGCCAGCGACCAAAGACATCATCGCGATAAAGGCCTTCAAGCCTGATTCCGATATCGTGCTAATGAAATACAGCGAGAAAGGCACCGCAACCAACATGCCAATACACAGCGGCGCAATAAGCCGGATATTGATGGTGGTTTTACTTCGCTTGAGCAGAGGAAAGGCACTTAAAAAGTCCAACAAGATAGCGATGGTTACCGCTTGCAATGGTGGAACAATAAAGCTGAGGGAAAGCGCTACGATAATCGCAAACCCAAATCCTGAATAGCCTCGAACTACTCCTGCAAACAGAATCAATGTCATCGCTAATCCTAATTCCACTCTTGCTCACCTCTTTGCTTTTGATATTGCTGCTGCGTTAATTAGCGTTCGATGAGACCTGTCTCGTCTGCCTTTCAATCTATTCACACCTAAGAGTTTTGAATAGAGCCAGATCGACGATTGGATTGGGTCAGGCTGTTTGTTGGATCGGGGATGAGACTTGGGCTGATGTACTGGCCCAATGTTTTGTTGAAACTGACACTATGACCTCCGCCCTGTTTGGGATGAAGATTATTCCATCCGATAGCGCAGCCTTTTCAATGTCGTGTTTTGTGTCTTTCATTCTCGAAGACGAGCCAAGCACGAGCGGCTGTGAATCTAGTGTTGTTAATGGAGACGATGAAATGGAAGTATCAACAGAACAGCTTGTGAACCAAGATATTATCGACCTCGACAAGAGCGTATTTCATTCTTGGTCGATTCAAGAAGCAGCGGAGCCTATCGCCATTGCGGGTGGGCAAGGATGCAAAATGTGGGACTACGAAGGTAAAGAATACCTTGATTTTAGTAGCCAACTGGTTAACACCAACATTGGTCATCAGCATCCACAAGTGATCAAAGCGATTAAAGATCAGGCTGATTCATTAGTGACCGTTGCCCCTGCGACCGCCAACCTCACTCGTGGTTTGGCGGCTAAGCGTATCTTGTCGAAAGCGCCAAGCTCGTTTAAGAAGGTGTTCTTTACCAATGCAGGGGCAGATGCCAACGAAAATGCGATTCGCATGGCGCGACAATTCACAGGGCGCGACAAGGTGCTATCTGCTTACCGTTCTTACCATGGCAATACAGGTACTGCTATTGCTGCGACGGGGGATTTTCGTCGAATTCCAAACGAGTATAGCCGTGGGCACGTTCACTTCTTCAATCCATTTCTCTATCGAAGCGAATTCAACGCGGCGACTGAGGCAGAAGAGAGTGAGCGTGCCCTGCAGCATTTAGAGCGAGTGATTGAATGCGAAGGACCAACGGCGATTGCGGCGATTATCCTAGAGACGATTCCGGGAACGGCTGGTTTTCTCATTCCGCCCAAAGATTACCTTATCGGCGTGCGTGAGCTGGCAACCAAACATGGCATTCAGTTGATATTCGATGAAGTCATGGTCGGCTTTGGTCGCACGGGTAAGTGGTTTGCGTTTGAGCACTTTAATGTCGTGCCAGATCTGATTACTTTCGCGAAAGGGGTGAACTCGGGTTATGTGCCGGCTGGTGGCGTGGTGGTCAGCGAACCGATCGTTGAGCACTTTAAGTCAAACTTCTTTATGGGCGGCTTAACGTACTCTGGTCACCCTTTGGCGATGGCTTCTATCGTTGCAACGCTCGATGTGATGGAGCAAGAGGGCATTGTCACACATGCTGATAACGTCGGTAACAGCGTTCTAGGGCCGCTCCTACTGAGCCTTCAAGAGTTGCACCCTATGATTGGTGATGTGCGCGGTAAAGGGATGTTCTGGGCGGTTGAGCTGGTGGAAGATCGTGAAAGTAAAACACCTTTAAGCAATGAAAAAATGGGGCAATTGAAAGCGCAATTGACCAAGCGAGGCCTGTTGACCTTCATTGTGAATAACCGCATTCACGTTGCGCCACCTTTGGTTATTCAGCCAAGCGATATAAAGAAAGGCGTTAAGATCATTGATGAAGTGTTGTTTGAACTCGCTTCTTAAGTCTCCAATAAGATAGCCAGCACAGTAACCAAGGCACTTTGACAAAGAATTCCCCGTTCTTTTCAACGTGCCAAACCTAACCTTCAGAAACGACAAAAGAGCATCGATTGATGCTCTTTTTACGTTCTTTCACTAAATCAGTCTGGTCAAACTGCTCTTAAGTGATGCTAGATCTTCATCACCTCTGACAGCTCTTTGATACCGGGTGCGATCAGATCTTTGTCGATGGCGTGAAAGCCCAATCGAAAATAGGAATTGGGGTCATATTCTGACAATGCTTCACAGCCCGATTCCGTTTCGGTATTCGTCATAAAGTGTGAATAGCCTGTCTCAATCAATATGCCCTTTTGGGCGGCTCGTGAAGCTAAACGCTGGCTATTGATGTGGCTGGGCGTTTGTAGCCACAGAGAGTTGGCCTGCTCGCTTTGAGCCAGTCGCTTGCAGTCAGGTAAGTACTTCAAGACAGCATCGTTGATCAGCTTCCAGCGCTGGCGAGTGTTTTCTCTAAAGCGCCTCACAAAGCTGTCGTAGTAGCCTTGTTCAATAAAGTGCGCTACTTCCATCTGAACACGGCTTGGCGCATGTCGGTACATCAAGCGACGCAGTATTCTAAGGTCGTAGATTAACTCTTCAGGTGCCACGATGTAGCCTAACCTCAAGCCGGGTGCCAGTAGCTTAGAGAAGCTGCTGACGTAGATGACTCTCCCTTCCTTGTCATTGGCTTTTAGCGCGGGTTTAGGATTCCACTCCACGTTGCACTCGGCGTCATAGTCATCTTCGATAATTACCGCGTCATTGGCTTTGGCCATTTCAAGTAACTGAGTTCGACGCTCATCACTCATGGTGACGCCGGTTGGAGCTTGATGGCTAGGCGTGACATAGAAGTGATCACACAGTGAAGAGTGCTCATTGAATCTCAATCCTTGTTCATCCACTTGATGCGGGTGTAACTGCGCGCCAGAGAGATTGAAGATGTGATTCGCTTCTTTGTAGCCGGGGTTCTCGACTCCGACTCGACTCTGATGGTTCATGAGCAAAGTCGAAATCAAATACAGCGCATTCTGCGAACCTAAGGTTATGAGGATCTCATCACTTTGGGCATGAATACCGCGCTGTGGGAGCACCCTTGTGCGTATCTGTTCGACCAGCATGTCGACGTCTTTATCGACCTTGTCGCAAAGCCAGCGGTGATCATGTGGGTCTGAGGTGACCTTTCTTGTCGCTTCTCGCCATTGAGCTAATGGGAAGTCATTGATAGAGGGTTGGCCAAAAATAAATGGGTATTGGTAACAACTCCAATGCGAGGGTTTGACGATGCGTGGGTATTGGCCCAATTGCAGCTTAACGCGTTTGCTCCAATCCGGTGCATTGTCGCTGTCGGCTGATTCAAAATGATCCAAACTCGCGTCGATAGTATCACTCGGATTTTGATACTTTTCTGAAAGGTAATAACCACTGCGAGGCTTACTGATGAGGTAGCCATCGTCGAGCAAACTGTCGTACACCAACGAGACAGTATTGCGTGAAACACCCAATTGGCTAGACAGCTTACGACAAGACGGAAGCGCTTGTTCAGCCGGAAAAATACCATTCAATATCGCCGTCACCAAATAGCTACGTACTTGTTCTTGCAGGCTTCTTTTGGAATCAAACTCGATGAAACAATTGTGATTTATCGCCATGAGATACAGTCCTTATTCTCAGTGAACCTCAGTCCAATTTGTATAAAAGAGCAAGAAATGCGCCAGAGTTCATATTGATGTTTTAAGAGTGTGTTTTGCTCTCTCTCAACCCCGAAAATTACGTTGTCCCAAACTAGAAAATCGTTCTGTCCCAACCTGAAAATTAAATTGGCTCTACGTCTCCGATGCATTCCGTTCATAAAGTAAAGGCAGGCAAATAATCTCGATAAGGAAAGCGTATGAAACAGGGAATGACGATGAAGGCATGGGTTTCAACAGCGGCAGCGACAGTTGTACTGGGTTGTTTTGGAGTCGCACAAGCATCGGAGCTTGCAGCCATCGAAAAGCAAGGCTTCATGAAAGTGGCGACAGAAGACAACTACTCTCCATTCAACTATATCGACCGCGGTAAGCCTGCGGGGATTAACAAAGATTTGCTTGATGAGTTACGTGAATATTCGAAGTTCGATATCGAACAAGAGATCTTACCTTGGACAGGACTACTCGCTTCGGTATCTGCGGGTCAATATGATGTGGCGTTAACTGGCGCGATCATTACCGATGCTCGCTTGAAGGCCTTTGATTTCACTCCACCTATCGCTTCAGCGCAGCATTACTTCTTAACCAGAGCTGACGCGGAAGATATTAATACGGTAGCCGATTTAGATGGAAAAACAGTGGGCTTACAAGCGGGCAGTGCTTTGCTAGAAAGGCTTCCAGAGCTCGAAGTGATGCTCGAAGCACAAGGCAAATCTTTGGGTAAAGTGGTGCAGTATCAATCCTACCCAGAAGCGTATTCCGACTTGGCAATCGGCCGAATAGACTATGTGATCAACAGTGTGGTTTCAGTTAACGAGGTAGTGAAGTCGAAGTCAAAGGTATTCAAAAAAGGCGAAGCAGTCTCTGGCCCAGGTTTCGTTAGCTGGCCAGTTCCTAAAGATAATCCTGAGCTTTTGGCTTACCTAACGGAATTCTTCCTACACCTTGAGCAAACAGGAAAAATGGCAGAGTTGCAGAAGAAGTGGTTCGGTGAATCGTTCGACCAACTCCCTTCAGAAGCCATCACTTCGGTTGAGCAGTATCACAAGCTAACAGCCGTTCAATAGATGAATAAGCATGCGCCGACACAAACAGTTAGCGGCTGTTTGTGTCCATGCCAATGGGTTCAAAGCGGTTTAACCCATGAGTCTTTGGCGCACAATCTATCGAAAGAAGTCGCTGATCAAAGAGGTCGTTTATGGATTATTACGCTTGGGAACAGTTGCTACAGGGCGCGTGGGCAACGGCATGGATATCGGCAGTATCGATTGTATTAGGTGTCGTCATCGGCCTAATGATTGCCTTAGTTAGAATGATGAAAATCCCGTTTGTGGATCAAATGTTGGGTATCTATGTCAGCTGGGCACGAGCAACGCCTTTGGTGACACTGGCTCTGTTTATTTTCCTTTCTTTTCCGTCATTTGGCATCAATTTAGATAAACACGTTTCTGCTATTTTAGCTCTCACACTCAATACATCGGCATTCAATGCAGAGATTTGGCGCAATGCCTTTCTTAACTTTTCAAAAGGACAAATGGAAGCGGCAGAAGCCATTGGTATGAGACGTATCACTTATTTTCGCCGCATCATGTTCCCGCAAATGGTGATCATGAGCCTACCAGCGCTAGTCAATGAGATGTCGTTCTTAATCAAAGGCAGCCCAGCGATTGCGGTGATCGGCATCGTCGACCTAACTCGTGTCACCAATCGAATCTCTGCGGTTACCTATGAACCACTTGGGCCGATTCTATGTGCCGGTGCCATTTACATGTTGATTATTGGCGTGTTGGTGAAGTTGCAAGCTGTGGCTGAAAACCGAGCCACTTATCTGCAGCAATAAGTGCATACATCTGTTTACAGTAGCAGCAACAGTTTGGCCGTCATCACTACTTGGTCAGCTACACCATTTACCTGCTTGTGAAGCGTCATTGAGTGGGTAAATTTAAGGAGTAAATATGGAAGAATGGAATATTATCTGGCAACAAAAAGAGCTGTTTGCTTCTGGTTTTGTGACCACGTTTTATCTTTTTGTTTCGTCTTCAATCTTGAGTTTCGTCATAGGCATTGGTTTGTTGTACTGTCTCGAAAACTCGAGACTCGGTGTTAAGTACACCATCAACAGTTTGATAGGCATGATGCGCACCTTACCGTTTCTGATTTTAGCCTATCTGCTCTATTACGGTTTGCCTCAGGTTGGCATTCGACTAGATGCAGTGACTGCGGGAATCATCGCACTCAGCCTCTATCATGGTACGTATTTCTGTGAGATTTTCCGAGGTGTTCGTAAGGGGTTAGAGCCTGGTTACATCGAAGCGGCGCACGCTTATGGCTTTTCTAAACTCAAAACCTTCACACGAGTCATCACACCCAACGTGTTGTGTAAGTCGGTTCCTCTGATCACTAACCAACTCATCATCTGCTTAAAAGACACTGCGTTTCTTAGCATCATCACCGTCGCAGAAATTACCGCGGCCGCCAACAGCATTCAATCGACCTACTTCATCCCATTGAATGCGTTCATCATTGCGATTGCGCTCTACTGGGCGGTAAGTATTGCACTTGAAACCATTACTAAACGAATCCAAACCAAAGTTGAACTTAGAGGGCTTAGCCATGCTTAAACAATCAGACATTATTGAAACAGAAGCACCGATTAACCCCTCTTTGGGAGTGAGTTTGGAAGTGATTGAGTGCGAGCCACTGTTGGAAGAGCGCGAGACGATCATCAACATTGAAAACTTGTCGAAACAGTTTGATGGCATCGAAGTGCTACGTGATATCAACCTCACCATCAACAAAGGCGATGTGGTGAGTATTCTCGGTTCGTCTGGGTCGGGTAAATCGACGCTATTACGCTGCATGAACTGGTTAGAACAACCGGAACGCGGCACGATCTTCATGGGTGATGAGCGTATTGGTATCAACTCTGAAACGGGTAAACCACTCAAATATAAAGAGCTGGCGAAACTCAGAGAGCGCCTTGGTATGGTTTTCCAAAGCTTCAACTTGTGGCCGCATTTAACCGTGTTGCAAAACGTTATGGAAGCGCTCGTTCACGTTAAGAAGATAGCGAAATCAGACGCCGAAGAGATGGCACGTAAGCAACTCGATAAGGTTGGGATGTCGCACAAACTAGAGAACTACCCAAGCATGTTATCGGGTGGGCAAAAGCAACGTGTCGCTATTGCCAGAGCTCTCGCGATGGAGCCGGATGTGTTGCTGTTTGATGAACCAACCTCCGCGCTCGACCCTGAATTGGTCGAAGAGGTGTTACTGGTAATGAAGAAGCTATCGCAAGAGGGTTACACCATGGTGGTGGTGACTCATGAGATGGAATTCGCGCGTCAGGTGTCGGATCAGGTGGTATTCCTTGAGAAGGGCATCTTGATTGAGAAATCCAACCCTGAGAAGTTCTTCACTAACCCAGATTCAACAAGGGTAAGGAAGTTCCTCAAGCTTGATTCGTGAACTAGATGATCCACATCACCTTAATGTTTGATCGCTAAATCCAAAACTCCGACCTAATCAGTCGGAGTTTTTGTCTGTGCTCGTTTTTTCTTCCCAAACCCAAACCCAAACCCAAACTTAAACCTAAAACTAGGCAAATGGTTATGTGATGCTAACCAATACTGTCAATATGAATGACCACAGAGTCCGGTCGCCAGTATTCCAACTCGCAGTCCATCAACTCGCCATCTTGTTTGTAGTTCACTCGACAGATCTTAAGAACAGGCTGCCCCTCAGCCAAATTCAGCGCCTTGGCGACATGAGCAGGGGCAGAAGTTGGAATTACATCAAAACGCGAGCGTTGGGTCTCGTAGCCGTATTTTTCTCGGTAGATGCCTGTCAGCGACATGGTGAGGTTTTCTGACAACACCTTCTCAAACAACGGCGCTTTTAAGACGTTTTCAACAAATAGCACCGCTCGGCCATCAATAAAGCGTAGTCGCTCAATCACGTGTATCGGCGTTATCTGTTCTATCTCTAATGCTTTGGCGTAATCGCCCGCGGCCATCTCTGTGCGGGTGCTCAGCAGCCTTGTTTCTGCAATACGATGTTGTTCGCGAATCATTTGATGAAAGTGAGAGCGAGACAGCGGGTTGTAGCGAATTCGTTCGGGTGACACATACCAGCCACGGCGCTCTTCTCGGTATATCAAACCTTCGGTTTCCAGAGACACCAACGCATCTTTGAGCGTGATTCGTGTGGTGGAAAACAGTTCGCTAAGGTTTCTTTCTGATGGCAGTTTTTGCCCTTCAATGAAGATACCTGATTGAAGCTGCTCTCGAATACTCGCCTTAATTCTTCCTAACTGTGTCCCTGATTGCCCGGTGCCCAATGTTCTCATTACTGATCTAGTCCATAAGTTCGTGTGCTTAATAAGGTAAACCATGGAGTTAACAGGAATGTGACAGTAAACAATGGCTTATTGTCATATGAGTGAAATATAACTGCCACGTAAATGCACTCGAACTGTCAAATAACTTACGGCAAACCGTCACATTCCGGCTATAGCATACAAAACGAACTTACTGACCTAGTCCAGAAGGATAGAGACAATGAAAACTTTGCTTAGCCGTTCAACTGTATCGCCAGCTAAATTAATCGGCGCAACGCTAATAACGGCAACCCTTTCAATGCCAGCGATGGCGAAGGATGCTGATCTTGAGTCACTGATTGAAGCCGCTCAAAAAGAGGGTGCAGTTTACAGTGTGGGTATGCCAGACAGTTGGGCAAACTGGAAAGGCACATGGACTGACCTGAAAGCAAACTACGGTTTGAAGCATCAGGATACCGATATGAGCTCGGCTCAGGAGATCTCGAAATTTGAAGCAGAGAAGAAAAACGCAACCGCTGATATTGGTGATGTGGGGTTCGCATTCGCACGTGTGGCCGTGAAGAAAAACGTCACTCAGCCATACAAACCAACCACTTGGAATGACATTCCAGACTGGGCAAAAGACAAAGATGGTCATTGGGCTCTGGCTTACACTGGCACCATCTCTTTCATTTCCAACAACAACCTTGTTGAAGATGCGCCGAAAACTTGGAGTGACCTACTAGAAGGCGACTACAAAGTAACAGTCGGTGACGTAGGTGTAGCCGCGCAAGCAAACAACGCGATTCTAGCGGCAGCATTTGCTAATGGCGGTGACGAGTCGAACCTAAAACCAGCGATTAAATTCTTTGGTGAATTAGCGAAGCAAGGCCGTCTGTCTTACACCGACCCAAGCATCGCGAATCTTGAAAAAGGCGAAGTGGAAGTGGCAATCATGTGGGACTTCAACGCACTGAACTACCGCGACAAGATCGACCGTGAGCGCTTTACCGTCAGCATTCCACAAGATGGCTCAGTGATTTCTGGTTACACCACCATCATTAATAAATACGCACAAAACCCGAACGCGGCGAAGTTGGCTCGTGAATACATCTTCAGCGACCAAGGCCAAATCAACCTTGCAGAAGGTTACGCACGTCCAATCCGTAGCAACATTACGCTACCTCAATCAGTTCAAGACAAGCTGATCTCAAACGAGCAATACAGCAATGTTCACCCAGTGACTGACTTCTCAGCATGGGAAAAATCAGCACGTCGCCTGCCACGTCAATGGCAAGAAAGCGTATTGATTCACCAGCAATAACCCCGCTTAACACGCCACCTTCAGTAGGTGGCTTTTAGAAACAAGCAATAGAGAATAGACCATGAGCAATAAGGTTATCCTTGTTGTTCTAGATGGACTGAACTATCAGGTAGCCCGTGATTGCATGGGCTACCTGAACGGTCTTCTAGAACTAAGCGATTTGCAGACAAAACAGGGCGATATGCATGAAAAACAAGGCGATATGCACAGCAACCAAGGCGATTCGTACAATAAACAGAGCACTTCGCAGAGCACGCAAAAAAACAAGCTGCGCGCCACGCTTTACCCTGTGCAGTGTGAGCTGCCATCTATGTCACGTCCACTGTATGAGTGCATCCTGACCGGTGTTCGCCCTGTCGAAAGTGGCATCGTTAACAACCAAATCGTGCGTTTGTCGAATCACGAGTCGGTATTTAGCTTGGCGAAGTCGCAGAACAAAGTGACGGCAGCTGCGGCTTACCATTGGGTGAGCGAGTTATATAACCGAGCGCCATTTGATGCAGTACGCGACCGTTTCACCAACGATGAGACCATGAACATTCAACACGGTTGTTTCTACCACTGGGATCACTACCCAGATGAAGCCTTGTTCTTGGATGCAGAGCACTTGCGCGTCACTCATCAGCCTGATTTCTTGCTGATTCACCCAATGAACATTGACGACATGGGACACAAGCATGGGCTGGATTCTCGCCAGTACCGTAATAGTGCTCGTGGCGCGGATATCTACCTATCGAACTACCTTGAGAAATGGGTAAATGATGGTTATCAGGTGATCATCACCAGTGACCACGGTATGAACAATGACTTGTCTCATGGTGGCATTCTGCCTGAAGAGCGTGAAGTGCCTTTCTTTGTGATTGGCGATAAGTTTACACACCAAGAATGCTCAGTGAAACAGACCGATATCTGCGGCAGCGTCTGTCAGTTACTCAACCTTGAACACGATAAATCTTACACTCAGGAATTGTTGGCCCTATGAGCAGTTCTGTAATCACGCAGAGCGGTGGCTCTGCGCTTCAACCTAAAACCAAATCTTTGTTTCAACGCCTCAAGCCTGCTTTGTGGCTTGCGCCTTTCGCATTGTTTTTCTATCTGTTCCAACTGGCACCTATGGTTTGGGTGCTGATCAACAGCTTCTTCTATGACGACGAACTCTCTCTCGAAAACTATTCTGAAATATTCGATTCTGCTTTCATGATGCAGGCTTTAGGCAACAGTTTATGGTTGTCGATTTGGTCGAGCATTGTTGGCTTGGCGATTGCAACTCTGTTGGTCTCTTCATTGCGCCGTGTTGATTCTAAAATCCGCGATGCGGTGATCGCGTTTACCAATATGAGCAGCAACTTCTCTGGTGTGCCTCTGTCGTTCGCATTCATCATCATCTTGGGCACCAATGGTGCGATTACCTTATTGCTCAAGCAGTATGGATTGCTGGGTGATTTCGACCTTTACGGCAAGTGGGGCTTGCTGGCGATTTACATCTACTTCCAGATCCCATTGGCGGTGTTGTTGCTGTATCCAGCGTTTGATGCTCTGAGTGACGACTGGCAAGCCGCTTCGGCACTGCTTGGCGCGAAAACTTGGCAATACTGGACCAAAATCGCGCTGCCTGTGTTGTCGCCTGCCTTGTTCGGCACCTTCATCATCTTGATTGCTAATGCGATTGGCGCCTATGCGAGTGTGTATGCGTTGACCTCGGGCAACTACAACGTGATTACGATTCGTATCGCGAGCTTGGTATCGGGCGACTTGTTCTTAGAACCAAACCTAGCCGCCGCAATTTCTGTGATTCTGATGGCGATGCTGGCCTTCATCACCGTGATTAACCAATGGCTGATCAGCAAAAGCTACGCAGGGAAGAGAAAGTAATGAATACCGTAAATACTCGCTTTCATAAAACGGTTGTCTATTCGATTGTCGGCATCATGGTGATCCCGATCTTAGCGACCTTTATCTACTCGATCTCTTCTCGATGGGGCGCGACGATCCTGCCGGATGGCTTCACGTTAGATTGGTATATCAACCTGCTGACCGATCCTCGCTTCTTACAAGCCTTTGGTCGTTCGCTATTTATCTGTGTGGCGGCGCTGTCATTGAGTGTGGTGTTGGTTCTGCCTGCGATTTTCGTGGTGTTTTACTATTTTCCGAAGCTCGACAAGGTGATGAATATCCTGATCTTATTGCCATTTGCTGTGCCACCTGTGGTGTCGTCGGTTGGCTTGCTTCAGTTGTATGCCGATAGCGAAATATCACTGATTGGCACACCGTGGATCTTGATTGGTACTTATTTCACCATCGCGCTGCCATTCATGTACCGCGCGATTGCCAACAGCTTTGAAGCGATCAACCTGCAAGACTTGATGGACGCGGCACACCTGCTCGGCGCGAGTACTACTAAAGCATTCTTGTTGATTATTCTGCCAAACCTTAAGAAAGGCTTAATGGCGTCACTGTTCTTGTCGTTCTCGTTCCTATTGGGCGAGTTCGTGTTTGCCAATATCTTGGTGGGTACACGTTACGAGACACTGCAAATCTACCTATACAACATGCGTCAAACCAGCGGCCACTTCACGTCAGCCCTTGTGATGACGTACTTCCTGTTTATTTTCTTACTGACTTGGTTGGCAAGTCGTTTCAGCCAGGGAACAAAATAATGAGCTATGTAAATGCAAAAAACCTCACCAAGAGCTTTGGTGACAACACGGTGTTTGAAGATATTGAATTTTCCATCGAGAAGGGCGAATTCATTACTCTGCTTGGCCCAAGTGGCTGTGGTAAATCGACTCTACTGCGCAGCTTGGCTGGCCTGAATCCTGTTGATGGTGGCGAGATCTGGGTCAACGGTGAAGAGATTACTCACCAAGTGCCACAACAGCGTGGCATCGGCATGGTGTTTCAATCTTATGCGCTGTTCCCGAACATGACGGTTGAAGGCAATATTGCGTTTGGCCTTAAGATGAAAAAGCTTGCTGCTGACGAGATTAAACGTGAAGTCGCGAAAGTGATTGGGCTGGTGGACTTAACGGGTAAAGAGAAATTCTACCCGCATCAGCTTTCGGGAGGTCAGCGTCAGCGTGTTGCCTTGGCAAGAGCCTTGGTGGTCAAGCCGCGTATTCTATTGCTCGATGAGCCACTTTCGGCGCTGGATGCGAAGATCCGTAAACATCTGCGCCAACAGATCCGAGACATCCAAAAAGAGATGAACCTAACCACGATCTTCGTGACTCATGATCAGGAAGAAGCGATGATCATGTCTGACCGTATCTTCTTGATGAATAAAGGTGAGATCGTACAAGCGGGGACACCCGAAGAGATATACACTCAACCTGCCAATGAGTTCGTTGCTGGGTTCATGGGGCACTATAATTTGGTGCAAGCAAACCAAGCCAAGCAACTTTTCAACATTGAAACGGAATGGAAAGTGGCGATTCGACCGGAATCTATCTACGTGAAAGAGCAAGGTCGACAATATGGCGAACATATCTCTGTGCCAAAAACGGGCACGATTCGTAACCACCAGCTTTTGGGCAACGTGATTCGCTACCAAGTGGACGTTGATGAGTGTGAATTAACGGTCGACCTACTTAACCGTTCTTCTGAACGACTGTTGGCAAACGGCAGCCAACTTGAACTCCTGTTTAACCTTAACGAAATTCAACCTGTGAGAGCCTAAGATGTTCAAACCTTTGTATGTATTTGATATGGATGAAACGCTGATCAATGCCGATGCAGCGATGCTCTGGAATGAGTTCTTGGTTGAAAAGGGCATTGCCACAGCGCCCAACTTTATTGAAGAAGATAAGCGCTTAATGGGCTTGTATTCGGAAGGCAAACTGAACATGGAAGATTACCTCACGTTTTCCATGCAGCCTTTGGCCGATATGCCAACAGAGCAAGTCACCGCATTGGTGGAAGAGTGTGTTGAACAGCATATTTTGCCTAAGCAGTTCAAACAGTCGAAACCTTTGATTGAGCAGCTAGAGAATGATGACATCGACATGTTGATCATCTCAGCCAGCGTCACTTTCCTAGTAGAAGCGGTCGGCCGCAAGATTGGTATCGAGAACGCCCTCGGTATTGATTTGATTGAAAACCAAGGTCGTTTTACTTCTCAAATATCAGGCGTTCCAAGTTACCGAGAAGGTAAAGTGACGCGTTTGAAAGAGTGGTTAGACAATCAAGAAACTAACTACTCAGACATTCACTTTTATACGGATTCAATCAACGACTTACCTTTGTGTGAACACGCTGATTTTGCTTATTTGGTGAACCCGTGTCCGCGTTTGAAAGCGTTAGCAGATCAACCGAATTGGTCGATTCTCAACTGGGATTAACGCTGATCCCATCTTTGAATTATGTTCGCTTTAGAACGAAAAAAGCCGCTGATGAAAGCGGCTTTTTGATTCGTATTATTCTATTTCTAGTTTGTAACCTATCCCGTAAATGGATTTGATGTAGTCACATTTTTCATTTATCGAGACCATTTTTTTGCGTAAGTTTTTGATATGGCTATCGATAGTGCGATCACTGACCACTCTTCTATCGTCGTAGATTTTATCAATCAATTGATCGCGACTATAAATGCGGCCAACATTTTGATAAAGAAGGTGCAAAAGCCGAAACTCAGCTGGCGTTAAACTTAGCTTAATACCACATAGGACGGCGGTCATACTCAATTCATCAATATCAATGGCGTTCGTTGCTGACGTGGCTTGGGGCTTGTTGGAACGGCGCAAAATATTTTTCACCCTCACGACTACTTCTCTCGGGCTGTACGGCTTACATATATAATCATCTGCACCCAATTCAAGCCCAACGAGTCGATCGATCTCTTCGACCTTGGCTGTCGCCATAACCACAGGGATGTCACTGAACGTTCTCAGCTCTCGATAAATATCCAACCCGTCTCGATTGGGTAGCATTAGGTCGAGAATAATGAGTTTAGGCGATGCTTGTTTTACCCAGTCAATGACAAGATTACCATCGATAATATGATGACTTTCAAGGCCAGAGTGCTCTAAGTACTCACACAGTACACTTGCTAATGCAGGCTCATCTTCGACGACTAAGATCACGATTTTATTTCCTTTGGTAACGCTATGATGATTCGTAGTCCACCCAATTCTGAGTGGTCGGCAGTAATGTGTCCTTGGTGCGCTTCAACGATATTTTTACAGATAGATAAGCCAAGCCCAGAACCGCCACTTGAGCGACTGCGCGATTTATCAACGCGGTAAAGCCTCTCAAACAAACGCGGAAGTGATGCATCAGGTACACCTGGATCACTGTCTTCAACGTTGATAATAATACTATCACTAATGTCGGTAACATCTATCGATACATGCCCATTATCGCTAGTGTATCGTGCGCTATTTTCCAACAGATTCACAAACAGTTGTGTCAGTAATCTCTCATCACACGAGGTAAACAGTGGGGCTGAATGGTCATAGTGCTTTGTTAATGTGATGTTTTTTTGTTCTAAACGGATCGAGTTTTGAACGATCACAGAATCAATCAGTTTATGTATATCAACGTTGTTTTTAACATTGAGGTTAAATCCGATGTCATACAGGGAGAGTTGGTGAAGATCCTCAACGAGTTGACCCAACGTGATGATTTGTTGATGTAACGAGTCGATGTATTTTGGCTCAGGAGATCGGATACCGTCTTGTAGCGCTTCTAGTTCACTTCTTAGCACGGTGATAGGCGTTCTAAGTTCATGTGAAATATCCGATAACCACTGTTCTCTAAGTGTTTTTTGTTTTCTTAGTGTTTCGACTACACCGTTGAATATTCCGATGAGATCGGACAATTCATCATTGCCGCTTTTTTCAATGTAGAAATCGAGATCGCCATTTTCGATAGATTTGGCACCTTTCGACAAAGCACGCAATGGTTTCAAAAATCGCCTAACAAGAAATAAAGCGATAAGGAATGAAAGCAACACGGTAATCGAAGCGATAGTGCTTACATGCGTCGTTTGTTGTTTGAAAAAGCTTTCTGCCAAAGGCCCTGATATTTCATCCATCTGGACGATGGAGATATACCCAATCACTTGATCATCCCGTGTTATTTCGACTAGTGCTTGATGCTGACCATCTTCAAGGTGATGTAGGTTTTCAGGCGGTCCAATTATAGCTCGCCCGTTTTGATCTAAAATGTTGAGTCGTTGCCAAATAGGTTGAAGATCTGGCGCTTCCGGCTCTCTTAATGGTGGTGGCGATGGGTGTCTGTCACGAGCATGTGGTCGTGAGGGGCCACCAATGCTACTGGCGATTAAATGTGGTTCACGTTCTAGCCGCCTCCACTTTTCGGAAGGTGAGTAATATTGCTTTAAGTTATTGGCGAGTTCTTGAGCTAGGGCAATCTCATTATTATTTGTGAAATCTTGGAGCCCTCTTTGAAAACTGGAGTTAATAAAATAGGTCAGTACAAAGAGCATGGTCACGCACACCATTAGTATTGAAACAAACAGTTTGGTGAAAATTGATATGCGCACGTTCTCTCCAGAAATTAAAGTGAATTAAGACGATAGAGTGAGTTAAGACAAAAGTGAGTTAAACCAATATTAGTCACCAATCGTGTGGGAAATGTGGACATTGATTTCTTTATTCATCTTAGGCCATGTATAAGCATCTTTTTGTTAGAAACGAATAGCGAGCTGACAGGGTGCTATACCCCATCAGCTCGCATTGAATTATCACTATTTTTGGATAACCCTCTAACAATTATTGACGTCTTGGTGGTGGCGGCGGAACTTCCTCTTCCGATAGACCACCGCTTCCATCTACGTCTAGTTTGTCAAAGTCATCGGCGAGTGGACCTCTGAGCTCTTCTAATTGTAACTCGCCATCACCGTTTGCATCCATTTCTTCAAAACTTGGCATTTCTCTTGGACCTTCACGGCTTTCAGCACACGCTTGAAGCGCGAATGTCGATGTCAGTAAAAGTAATGCTGTCGTGATTTTTTTCATAATTTAATTCCTATTCGTAACCAAATATAAGTGTATTTCTTTGACGCAAATAGGTTAGCGATCAAATTAGCAGAGAAAATGGATAAATCTAGGAGATGAAAGTTAGCGTTTAACTTTAATAGGGCATCAGTTCATCAGCCCATCAAGTCAGGTTGTTTAAACCTCCATTGTTTCTACATAGTTTCCACATTTTCTATTTTTATCCTAGTCCATTATTGAACTCATGAATTTAATGCCTTTAGCAATAAAGGCAGAAAGCTATCGTTGGTATTGAAATGGATTATTTTTTAGGAGCCGTAGAATGAAGGCAATGGTAAAAAAATCAGTCGTTGTCTCTTCTACGTTGTTGGTTGCTTCTTATAGTAACGCTGCTCTTTATAGGGTGGTTTTGGAGGAATCACCAGTAGAAACGGAATCGGTGTATGGGGTTGCAGTTGAACCAGAGCTTGGTACAACGGATTGCTTTAGTACCAGTTGTGGTGACACCGATTACGCATTCGCAGGGGAAGCTCAAAATGCAGAACCAGGTTTTTCCTTTAAAGAGGAGGTCCCTTTTGGTATCGATAACACGTTCTACTATTTGGATTATGACGATATCTATAGCTACTGCACAAGTGAACTTGGCTACGCGACTTGTGAAGCTTGGAGTTCTTTATTGTGGTATGGCGATGATGATGCGGGCATTGGAGGCTTGAAAAATGAGCGTGATGCGTATTACGGGCTGAGCTATCAGACCAATTCCACGGCTTTTTATGATTCTTCTTCGCTAAGCGAGATCCCAGATGTTGGCAGCAACCCACCTGATGTGAGCAGTTATAGTTATTCCTTTGTTGATGGAACAGAGGAGAAGGTCATCACTAAAGTTGACGAGAATGGTTTTGTTCTTGGTAACACCAGCAGTGGTTACTACAGTTATAACAACCAATATATTCAGTTGTATAGGCAGCGTGGTTACTACGATACAGGCACTGAATTTACGGTTCTCCAACCTGAAGCCGATACCAGCATTACGATCAGCGATGCTGACGGCGAAGCGAATATAATCTCCCAAATGGGAAGAACGATGGCTTTTGACTCTTTCAGTTATGGAGGGGAAAGCTATGTGGTCGGAAGCGCGTCCGTTGCGACTTTTTATTACAGTGATGGATACAAAGATTATGACTCTCCGTACACATCCGACAGTGATGCTGAGGATCTAGATAATTGTATCGATGAAGATATTGAGCCTGCTTTATATCCAGAGTGTCAGAACTTTGCTTTTGCTAATCGAGCTTTTGTCTGGAATATAACCGATGCGAATGGTCCCAATGATGATGGAAACCGTTTTGCAGTATCCGATTGGGAAACCAGTTCGACCTATTACTCTTACAACGATGATGAAGCTTCAGCACAAGCGAGTGTGAGGGCTGCAACGATTTCGTCTAGAGGGACATATAGCTCTTATCCTGTTTTAGTTGGTTACAATACGGAACTAGATGATTCAGATAACTTTCTTATGCAGGCTGCTGTGTTTAGGCCAAGCAGTACGTCAAATTTCAGCGTTTCGGAAAATGCTTGGACGACTACATTTATCGCTAATGCGACGGTAGAAGTGAGTGATTCATACATTCACAGTAATTCTGTCGCAACAGACATTAATGAAAACATGATGGTTATTGGTTATGCAAAAAGAGATGGTGATTATCCGTCGGATCGTGTGTCTGATAATCGTATGTTCGTCGCTGATGCGAATGACACAACGCCAACAGCCACATTCTTCGCAAGTTTAGGTGAAGACATTTTCTTTGACAGTGCAGAGGGAAAAGCAAGTGAGATCAACAGCTACAATGAAATCGTTGGCTATGTTGACGCCGAAACTCACGCTGAAGTAGACGGACATGAAAGAAGGCATCGCGGCTTCATTTTCCCTTATAACGACACTGGTACCGATGCTGATAGACGTGCAAGATATAATGATCAAGCTTGGTGGTTAGACGACCTAACTAACGGTGGTGACGACAGTGATGCCAACAACCACTTTAGAATATTGGACGCAACCGACATTAATGACGCGGGTGTTATCTCAGGGACGGCAATACAATGTTTTGCGAGTGAAAGTAGCTCCTCTTCTATGGCTTATGATTCAACCGCACACTTTGCTTATTGTAATGATGGAGTAGGTGACGAGAGGGTGGTGGCTGTAAAACTTATCCCGATATCTGGAGCAACAAGTGAAGACATTGCTGAAAGAAGTGATGATAGCGCTGAAGATGTTGAACGTAGTGGTGCCGGTACCGGGCTATTGGTGCTTATCAGTTTAATGTCCGTGCTTTCAGTTCGCTTGAAAAAGTCTCGTTCTGTGATTGCCTAAATTGATGACGTGCTCACGAGAGAAACAACCTCTATTTGACCGTCAACCATTAAAGTAATGGGTTAGGTTTGATACTTCGTCCCATAAGAATACCGCTGGGATATGAAGCTTTTTAAAAGAGCATCACCTGTTTTGTGATGCTCTTTTTACGTTCAACATACACTTATCTCTTTCTGCTTTAGCCAAAAAAATCACTTGTAACAATTAAGTAACATCTCTTGCTTTGCTGTAAATCAAACCACCACTCTTCAATCCCTTGATAGCACTCACTTTCCTGTTGTGAGGGTTTGTGTGTAACAATTATTTTACAATTTGACGGGTTTTTAGCGTTATTGCCCATTTCCTTCGATGCATTCCAATCTTTCCGCTTGTGGGCCAAATTTAATTAAGGACAAAAAACACGTAATACAAAACCAATAGGTACAAGGAGAAAGTTCATGGTGGATACATACAACCCGCTTGGCACGGATGGATTCGAGTTTGTTGAATACACGGCCGTTGACCACAAGGGAATTGAGCAACTTAAAGCACTGTTTGTGTCACTTGGTTTTGCTGAGATAGCCAAGCACCGCTCAAAAGAAGCTTGGCTGTATCGACAAGGTGATATCAATTTTATCGTCAATGAACAACCACACAGCCAAGCGGAAGCGTTCGCTAAAGTTCACGGCCCATCGGTGTGTGGCATGGCGTTTCGTGTTAACGATGCAACCACGGCAATGACGCAGGCGTCTAGCGGTGGTGGTGAAGAGTACAAGACAGAAATCGGGCCAATGGAGCTGAGCATTCCTGCTATTTACGGTATTGGTGAAAGTTTGCTTTATTTCGTAGACCGTTACGGCAAGCAGAGCATCTACGACGTTGATTTCCGATTCTATGATGACGCGCAAGAGCGCATGGCGAAAGCCGACGTAGGCCTTTATGAGATCGATCACCTCACGCACAACGTGAAACAAGGCAATATGGATCTGTGGTCTGGTTTTTATGAGCGTATCGGTAACTTTCGTGAGATTCGCTACTTCGACATTGAAGGTA
Source organism: Vibrio sp. 10N.247.310.98 (assembly GCF_041467395.1). Lineage (NCBI taxonomy): Bacteria > Pseudomonadati > Pseudomonadota > Gammaproteobacteria > Vibrionales > Vibrionaceae > Vibrio > Vibrio sp. 10N.247.310.98. The sequence goes on from NZ_JBFSUL010000028.1 coordinate 48,555, forward strand.
AGCTGACAGGCCTTGTGAGCCGTGCCATGACCTCACCATGTGGCAAGATCCGTATTCCAATCAATGAGTCTTCAGATGACAAATCACAAATTGAAGAGTTCATTCGTGAATACAACGGCGAAGGTATCCAACACATCGCGCTTGCTACGGATGACATCTACAAAACGGTGAAAACCCTGCGTGATCGCGGCATGGACTTTATGCCAACCCCAGATACCTACTATGAGAAAGTTGACGATCGTGTAAAAGGCCACCGGGAAGATACCGATCTGTTGCGTGACCTACGCGTTCTGATTGATGGTGCGCCGACCAAAGACGGCATCTTGCTGCAAATTTTCACACAGACGGTAATCGGGCCTGTGTTCTTTGAAATCATTCAGCGTAAAGGTAATGAAGGCTTTGGCGAAGGTAACTTCAAAGCGCTGTTTGAATCGATTGAAGAGGACCAGATTCGTCGAGGAGTATTAGACGATGCATAAATGGATCTCGTTTCCTCATCGGGAGGGTGTGTGCTCTAAACAAGCGCACGCCGATTTTCCCGAAGAGGCAATTTATGAGCGAGAGGCGGGCCGAAGTGGGTTCTTCGGCCCAGCGGCTCACTTTCATCACCAACATGCCCCAACAGGTTGGTCGGAGTGGGAGGGTGATCTGCGCCCTCGCGCTTTTGATTTCACGCTGGTGGAAAAAGCCAGCCAGATAACGCCTTGGGCTGTGCCTCATCTTTTGCATAATGCGGACTGCAAAATTCGTGTGTGGCGCATGGACGAGAAGATGGATTTCTTGGTGCGTAATTCCGACGGTGATGAGCTGCTGTTCATTCATCAAGGCAGCGCCGATCTCTATTGTGACTATGGTCATCTAGAGGTGAGTGAAGGGGATTACGTGATGATCCCGCGCTCGACCAACTGGCGTTTAGAGCCAAGCGAGCCGATATTTATCTTGATGATTGAGAACACAGACGCGGCTTACTCCTTGCCAGAGAAAGGCATGGTCGGCAATCACGCGGTGTTTGATCCAGCGGTTCTTGAAATACCATCGATCAACGATCAATTCCGCGCTCAGTATTCAGAAGATCAAACTCAAGTTCAGGTAAAACGCCACGACAAAGTCAGCGTGATCACTTATCCGTTCAATCCTTTAGACGCGATTGGCTGGCATGGTGACTTGGCTGTGGTGAAAGTGAACTGGCGCGATATCAGACCGCTGATGTCACATCGCTACCACTTGCCACCGTCTGCACACACGACTTTTGTTGGCGCAGGCTTTGTGGTGTGCACCTTTGTGCCACGCCCGATTGAGAGCGATCCTGGGGCGTTAAAAGTGCCGTTCTACCACAACAACGATGATTACGACGAAGTGCTGTTCTATCACGCAGGTGACTTCTTCAGTCGCGATAACATTGAGGCGGGCATGGTGACCTTCCATCCGGCTGGGTTTACGCATGGGCCTCACCCTAAAGCCTTTAAGGCAGGGCAAGCGCACAAGAAGAAGTTTACCGATGAAGTGGCGGTGATGATCGATACTCGCCACGCGCTGCAGTTCTCTGATGAACTCGATAGCGTTGAGAACAAAGAATATGTCTACAGTTGGCAAGACACTGGTTTGCAAGAGACAGGTTCTCAAACCATGGCTGACGATAAGAAGTAAGGGACAAGGATGAAATTAGCAACCAAGAAAAATGGCACTCGCGACGGTCTATTGATGGTCGTAAGTAAAGATCTTAAACAATGTGTAGCTGCAACCGAAATTTTCCATGCGATGCATCTAGCGCCAACCATGCAGGTAGCATTGGATAACTGGGACAGCGTGGCTTCTCAGTTACAAGAGTTATACACCTCGTTAAACAACGGACATGTCACAGGCAGTGAAGTGTTTGCACCTCAGTATTGTGAATCGCCTCTTCCACGCGCTTATCAATGGGCAGACGGCAGCGCTTATGTAAACCACGTTGAACTGGTGCGTAAGGCTCGTGGTGCTGAAATGCCAGAAAGCTTCTGGGTTGATCCACTCATGTACCAAGGCGGCTCAGATGCGTTTATCGGGCCGCGTGACAATATTGAGTTTGCCAGCGACGAATGGGGTATTGATTTCGAGGGTGAAGTTGCGGTTGTTACCGGAGATGTGCCAATGGGAGCCAGCGCCAAGCAAGCGCATGATTCGATTCGTTTACTGATGTTGGTGAACGATGTGTCACTGCGTGGCTTGATTCCAGCAGAGCTCGCGAAAGGCTTTGGCTTTTTCCAGTCTAAGCCTTCTTCGGCGTTCTCCCCGGTCGCAGTCACACCTGACGAGCTTGGCGAACAGTGGAAAGGCAGCAAGGTACATTTACCGCTGATATCGACCTACAACGACCAGCCTTTTGGTTGTCCGAATGCCGGTATAGATATGACTTTCAATTTTGCAGAGTTGGTTGTGCATGCAGCTAAAACTCGACCATTATCGGCAGGCGCGATCATAGGTTCAGGCACGGTATCGAATAAGCAAGGCACTGACCACGGCACCTCAATTGCCGAGGGCGGCGTGGGCTATTCATGCATTGCCGAGGTGCGCATGATTGAGACGATTCGCGATGGCAAACCTTCGACTCAATTCATGTCGTTTGGCGACTCGATTCGCCTAGAGATGTTTGATACGGCGGGTGATTCCATTTTTGGTGCGATTGACCAAAAAGTTAGCCAATATCGAGCGTTATAACCCATATTATAAAGATTCAGCTCGAGCGAGATCATTGTATGAATCAGAACATGACACTTTACGGTTATTGGCGCTCTTCGGCCGCCTATCGGGTGCGTATTGGATTGAACCTAAAGCAACTCGACTATGAGTCTAAATCGGTGCATTTGGTGCGTAATGGCGGCGAGCAGCATGATCCACAATATTGTGAGCTCAACGCCAGTGAGTTAGTGCCTGTGCTGGTGGATGGTGAAGTTAAACTCAATCAGTCGCTGACTATTTTGCAATACTTGGATGAAAGATATTTATGTGAGAGCAGCCCAGACTCCTTGTTGATTCCCGAGCAAACACCATTGCGCTATCAAGCGTTGGCAATGGCTCAGGATATTGCGATAGAAATTCACCCTCTGAACAACCTGCGCGTGTTGCAGTATTTGGAGCGGGAATTGTCGTGCGAGCAAGAGGCGAGAATGGACTGGCTTCATCATTGGATGAACCAAGGTTTCCGTGCTCTAGAAGAGAAACTGGCAAAGCACAGAAAAGCACACGGTGATTCGGTGTATAGCCTCACCGATTCACCATGCATTGTCGATATTTGCTTGGTGCCACAGGTGTATAACGCGCTGCGTTTTGGCGTTGATATGTCACCTTATCCGCTGATTAACTCAATTGTCGAAGCGTGTAATCAGTTACCCGCTTTTATCGACGCGATGCCAGAGAACCAAGCGGATGCGAATGAGTCCATGTAGATTCACTGATGTAAATGCAAATACTCTTCCCTTGCGCTGCCAAAACCGCTTCTTGAAAGAAGCGGTTTCCAACATTAAATATATTAAATACAGTTAGTGTGTGAATATTTATCTCGTTTAGAACTAATATGGATTTAATAAAAAGCCTTGTTATTAATTAAAAGGCTTTACCCCAAGGTTTTATATTAGTGGTGATTATCATTCGATAATATTAATAATAAAAAATACCTTCACCTTTAGTAATCAGAGTACCAGCTTCATTGGTAATTATTTTATCTAAATCAAATAATGAACCAATCGCCGCATTACCCAATCCAGCTTCAACGAACTTACAAACGGCATCAATTTTTGGCCCCATAGAACCAGCAGGGAATGAAAATTCTGCTAAACCAGCAGGCGTTGCTTGCTTCATTTCTGCTTGGTCTTCTTTACCATAGTTACGGAAAATCGAACCATCGGTTAAGATAATAAATAAGTCGGCATGGATTTTTTCAGCCAGTAATTCAGCCGTAAGGTCTTTGTCAATTACGCACTCTACGCCAGTACTCTTACCATGCTCAATACTCACGGGAACACCACCGCCGCCACAAGCGATAACAAGGTTTTCTGTATCTAGAAGAGTTTCAATTTGCTGAATTTCAACAATGCTTTTTGGCATAGGAGAAGGCACAACGCGACGGTAATACTCGCCATCAGCTTTAAACTGCATTGTGCTTTGAGCCATTAACTCTTTAGCTCGTTGCTCTGTATATACAGGGCCAACAAATTTAGTTGGGTTAGCAAACGCAGGGTCTTTTTTGCATACTTCAGTTTGCGTGACTAGCGTCGCTACGTCTAATTCAGGGTCAATGTTTCTTAGTTCTTGCTGTAACATATAGCCCACCATGCCACAGGTTTGAGAGCCGAGTACATCCATTGGATACGGGGTCGTCTCAGGCGAATATTCGTTATAAGCCGCGTTTTGTTCCATCAACAAACCTACTTGTGGGCCATTACCATGAACGATAACAATCTCATGCTCGCGTGCGATCGCGGCAATACTCGCCGCTGATTTGATTATATTTTCACGTTGGTTCTCAGCCGTTAATGCTTGGCCTCTTGCTAAAAGAGCGTTACCGCCTAAAGCTAATACTATGCGCATGATAATGTCTCCGATCATTTAATAATGATTTTATTTTACGTAGGGATTAACCGCTTGTTTCTAATTAAATTCAAGCTTATTAATAACAGTGACTAAGTTTTTAATCACTCTTAAGTAATTAACATACCGAGATAGTATGGGAAAATAATCGTCCTAAATGTGATAGTTATCAAATTATTATTTCACTAGAAATGGAGCTGTGGAAATAGGAGTTATTGCAATTCGATTAAATATCCATAAGCTTGGATACAATCTAGCGGTGGAGGCTTTTTTGGTATGAATGATTCGTCTTTAGTGAATATTATCTCTGGCTATAAAATGATTAATTTTCTATTTTTGTTTTAAATATGATGAGCAGATCGCATTAAGAGCTTTAGAAAAGGCACGAAGCCAAACTGATGAGAGGGTTCATGAGCTTTAATAGTGGCTTCGATTCGGTTTTCAATCGGCTGCCTTTACTCTAGGTGTTATCTGACAGCCAAATGAAAATCGGAGATAGTTAGCCACTTTCTAAGGCTCAACACTAAAGCGAAACAACACTCTTTATCTCTTCCAAAACCTCGGCGTTAGCGATAGCCCCGAGGTTTTCTACATTTTTGCCATTGATCACCTGTTTCACAGCCAACTCCACCAGTTTGCCAGAGCGCGTTTTTGGCACATCGCTGATCGCAAATATCTGGCTTGGCACATGCCTTGGTGAACAAGAAGATTTGAGTTTGCTTTTGATGGCTGCCAGTAGCCCATCATCTAGATCCACACCTTGTTGTAGTTGAACAAACAGCCATATCTGCTCATTTCGGTCGACATCTTTACCGACGGCGATGGAATCGATGATGCCGTCAATGGTGTTCACTTGCTGGTAGATCTCGGCAGTCCCAATTCTTACCCCACCGGGGTTGAGGGTGGTGTCGCCTCGACCGTAGAACAGGTAGCCACCATGCACGCTCTGTGCGACTTCATCACCGTGATGCCACACATTATCGAACCTATCCCAATAGGTGCTGTGATAGCGCTCTCCGGTGTCATTCCAAAAGCCAGCGGGGAAGTTGGGTAGGGAGTTTGTACACACCAGTTCGCCACGTTCATGATTAACCTTGTGGCCAGACGAATTGAACACTTTGATGTCGACGCCGAGCCCGGCCTGTTGGCACTCACCGCGATACACTGGCGAGATGGGATTACCTAAAACAAAGCAGCCACAAATATCTGTCCCTCCAGAAATTGAGGCTAAATGCAGGTCTTGCTTGATGTGTTTGTAGACGTAATCGAACTGTTCTGGATAAAGCACAGAACCGGTCGAGCACAGTGTTCTTAAGTGAGGAAGAGAGTGACTGTCGATCGGCGAGAGTTCTGCCTTCTCAATCGCTTCTAGATACTTGGCTGAGGTGCCAAATGTCGATACGTCTGCACGCTGTGCCAAGTCCCACAGTACATTGGGTTGCGGATAAACCGGGCTACCATCAAAGATCACCAAACAAGCACCGCTCGCGAGCGCAGATACGTGCCAGTTCCACATCATCCAACCACAAGTGGTGTAGTAGAACACGCGATCTCTCGGTTTAATATCGCAATGAAGCTGATGCTCTTTTAGGTGGTTGATGGTAGTGCCACCAACCGAGTGAACAATACACTTTGGCTTTCCGGTGGTACCGGAGGAATAGAGCACGAACAACGGTTCATTGAAGCCGACACGAGTAAATCGAAGAGGTTTTGTCTGATAGTGATTAATGATGCTGTGCCAGCTTAGAATCGACACATCATGTTCAACTTTTTTCTTCTCTAAATCGCTCTTCTCTAAGTCATTACTCGGTTTCAAATAACCGATCTCACACACCTGTTTTAATTCGTTTAAGTGTTCGATGATTTCACGGTTCTTGCCCGCCATATCGAACGTTTTGCCATTGAAGGTGTAACCGTCACAGGTGAACAGCACCTTAGGTTTCACCTGTCCGAATCGCTCAATCACACTCTCTACTCCAAAATCAGGCGAGGTCGATGTCCAAATCGCGCCTAAGCTGGTGGCGGCTAGCATTGCGACCACGGTTTGTGGCAGATAAGGGGTATAAGCGGCAACTACATCACCTTGCTCCACGCCACAATCCAGGAGCCACTGTTGAACACTAGAGACTTCCTCACACAAGGTTTTCCATGTGTAGCTTTGCTGCTCGCCACGTTCATTTTCAAACCAAATCGCAAGCTCATCAGGCATGGTGTGTGCCAAACGCAGCAAGTTCTCGGCGTAGTTTACTTGTGCATTGGGAAACCAAACCGCATCACGGTTCGATTTAGGCTGCTGCCAGCGGCTCCCACCTTGAGCTTTGATGGTCTCGCTTTCTGCCTTGTTAATAGAGTCTTGTGAGCCGACTACTCCACAAAACTGCCATACGTTTTGCCAAAATGATTCCGGATGTTCCACAGACCATTGATGGAGTTCGGTGTAGCTTTTTACGTCCCTATCTAGGTTTAACCCAGACTGTTCAAGGCTATCGATAAATCGGGTTAAGTTGGCATCGGCGATACGCTGCTCGCTTGGCTGCCAAATGGGCTTATTGCTTTCGTGCATTCCTTTACCTTTAACAAAAAGTTAACGTTTTCAGTCTGGTATTTAGGTTTTACAAAGTCAAAAGTTCAGCAAAATAAGCGCTTGGTGGAATTGTGTAAATAAAATGTTACACGATCGCTTGTTTCGAAAAATCGCGCAAATTGGCGCTTATAAGGAGTGGAGATAGGCTTAAAGTGAGACATTCGAAAGGAGGTGTGTAATGACTCAATATCATTCTAAGCCCGTGAGCCAAGAGGGATGGGTTGAGTGGAGCCTCGAAGAAGATGCCATTTGGCACGACTTGGTGAAAAGGCAACTGGACGTCATTAGTGACCGCGCTTGCGATGCCTATTTGCACGGTCTGACCTTGCTGGATCTACCATTAGACAGAGTTCCCCAGCTGCCAGAGATAAATAAAGTGCTAATGGAAACAACCGGTTGGCAAGTTCAGCCTGTGCCTGCATTGATCGATTTCGACCGATTCTTTGATTTGCTCGCCAATAAGAAATTCCCAGTTGCGACATTTCTGAGAACGCGAGACGAGTTCGATTACTTACAAGAACCTGATTTCTTTCATGAAATTTTCGGCCATTGTGCCATGCTCACTAATGCCGATTTCGCGGCTTTCACTGAGCATTATGGAAAACTAGGCCAAGCCGCCACATCTAAACAGCGCGCTTATCTTGCCCGTTTGTATTGGTTTACGGTTGAGTTCGGTTTAGTAAAAGAAGGCCAACAACTGAAAATCTATGGCGGTGGCATTCTTTCGTCTCCAGCGGAAACTATGTATGCGTTGGGAGGGGATTTGGCCGTTCGCGAGCGGTTCGATCTGCAAACGGTTTTAAGAACGCCTTATCGTATCGACATCATGCAGCCGAAATATTACGTGATCGACGAGCTATCTGAGCTCTTTAAAATCAGTCAGGAAAACCTATTACAGCAAGCTGATCTCGCCATCGATGCGGGGTTACTACCACCACTTTTTGAACCCAAGGAACCAACACATGTTGAATGAACAAAAATGCGAAGCCTGCAGTATCGACGCGATTGCCCTAAGTGAAGATGAACAACAATCTTTACTGTTGGAGTTGTCAGACTGGCAGATCATCGAAAGAGACGGCATCCCGCAGCTTGAGAAGGTGTTCAAGTTTAAGAACTACAAGCAAGCATGGGCATTCAGCAACATAGTGTCAGAACTGGCAGAAGAAGAGTTCCACCATCCTTCGATCTTATTGGAGTGGGGCAAAGTCACCGTCACTTGGTGGAGCCACTCAATCAAAGGCCTGCACAAAAATGACTTCATCTGCGCCTCACGCTGCGATGTGTTCGCGGTGAGTGAATAGTTTTGTAGGTTAGGAGTTACTCTTGCAACCTCTGTGATGCGATTAACTCATTATTCGGCTCATAATGTGAGTTGAATAATTGCCTTAAACAGCTCATAGTATGAGTTGAATAAGTGATACTTTCGCATCATGGGGTCTAATATGTGGATTTGGCAGCAAGATAATTGGCCAAACTTTGTTTGGGATAATCAGAAAATAGGCGTGAGGTTAAGAGAAGTACGGCTTAATCAGGGCATTCTATTGGGCAAGATTACCTCACAGTCGGCAGATCAATCCCAAACCATGCTCGACACCTTATTAGCGAACATAGTCCATTCCAGTGCGATTGAGGGAGAAAAGCTTAATGCTTTCTCGGTCCGGTCTTCTTTAGCCAATAAACTCGGTGTCAGTGAAGATCGACCTTTTCCAACGACAGAACAAACCGATGGCCTAGCTGAAATTATGTTGGATGCGGTGCAGAACCTAACAGAGCCACTAGCGCTTGATAGGATCTTACATTGGCACGATAGACTGTTTCCTCAAGGCTACACCATGTTTAACCCTGTAGTTGGAGGTCAGCTACGAGGTGACGCTCCGATGCAAGTGGTATCAGGAAGAATTGACCGCCCAACCGTGCACTTTGAAGCGCCTAGCCGAGACATTCTTGATGCTGAGCTAGATACATTTATCAAATGGTTTAATGATTCACTTACCGACGCCACACTCGATCCTCTATTGCGAGCCGCAATCACTCACCTTTGGTTTATCACCTTACACCCGTTAGATGATGGTAATGGTCGTATTACTCGATTGTTGACCGACTTGGCGTTAGCACAGGCCGAGCAGCAGTCGGTACGCTTCTATGCGATGTCGGTGGGAATTCTCGCTAACCGCAAGCATTACTACGAGATATTGGAGCGAACCCAGAAAGGGGGACTCGATATTAGCGAATGGTTGATGTGGTTCTTAGATACGTTAGACGAGACGTTTACAGGGGTTTTCGCTGAGGTCGACCAAACTGTATATAAGACCAACTATTGGCGTAGCATCGACCAAACCAAGCTTACGGCAGAGCAAGTAAAAGTGTTGAATAGGATGCTCGATGGTGATTTTTCAGAAGGTATAAATGCTAGTCAATATAAAAAGGTAGCAAAGGTAAGTAGTGCCACTGCAACACGTCATTTGAATGCTTTGATTGAGCATGGCTGCTTAGTTAAATCTGGTTCTGGTGGCAGAAGCACGCGCTATCTGTTGCCGGAATAGGAGTGATACGCTCATACTTCAACTTACTATGCCTCTAGTGACCGGATTTCAGTGGTATTCTAAGCTTCAATTACAAATCAATATTCAGTCAACTAAACATACATGAATCGAGACAGTAGGACTTTGATGAAAGCACCTTTAAAATCGAGTGGCGAAAAAGGGATCTTCAATAAATTTGATTGGGTTAAAGAGGCAGATAGCAAACTCATTAGTGCGAAATTACTTAGAGAAAACGGCAATCAGAAAACACTAGAACTTGAATCATTAATGACTACTACCTCTTACACATCAAGTGATGTTTTTGAGGTCTTAACTATCAAAGATGCTGCTTACAAATCGAGTGTTTTGATGTTGGGCTATGCACTTGAGTTGTTACTTAAATCAGGGGTTGTGTCATTACTCATATCTGCGCCTAAAGATTTACTTGAAAAAAGGTCAGAGCTTATAGCCATAACCTAGTAAGTGTTGCTTTGGACTTAGGTATGAAACTGTCTAAGAGCGAGACTGAGCTGTTAAAAACTTTAAGTAGTTACATTATTAATGAGACTCGGTATCCAGTTACCCCTGAATCCGTTGAGGATTATTGTAATAAAACTAACGAAATCAATGGTTTTATTGCTAATGACAAATGTTTTTGTGATGGATTAGAGTTTTATAGCAAGCTTAAGAAGATTATAAATGATATTGATGGAACTCCTGACAATATGAAAATCTACTCTCGTATGGAATTGGAACGAGATGGATACATCATATTTCGAGTTGGTGGCTCTCTTCCTCCTGTCATTATTGTTAAATACTGTCAGACTCAGATTGATGCCAACACAAACACATTGGGCACGATTAAAGAGTTACTTATAAATAAGAATAAACAAAATATGTCTATCTATTCTCATTTGATGGAGTCTTCGTGGGATGCTGCTTTGTTTTTCAATGTGAGTAATAAGCAGGGCTTAACGCGAGTTCCCACTGATAGTGAGGAATAAACAGGATCACAGTTATTGACGCTCCGTGTTCTTCTTATTTATTTTATATGAGATCTGGCTTATATCGTGCAAACTTATTGGTGCTTTGAGCTAAACGCACTTTCCCAAACTAGCTTGACCTGCATCAGCGACTTGCTGCTTTCTCGTCCTACAACCCCCACTATTGCTCATAGTATTGGTTTTATGAGGCTGCTCTATGATATATTTCTCGGCCAAGTGTATTACAGACGAAGGCTAGCAATGTCTATCAACCTTTCACTCCTTCCACCCAGTGAGAAAAATAAAATCGAACTGGATAAGCAAGCATCGTTTCTTGTATGGAAACTGAAGCAAGCGAAATGTGGCCCTGAAGCCATTGTTGAAGAAGCAATGAAGCTAGGTGACCCAGAAGAAAAGGCTTGGTTTGATCAGTCTGTAGAAAAATACAAACGGGTAATGGGTGTCGCATAAACGCAGACAAACCTTGCCCAGCAGTGCTGTAGAATTGAAATGACACAGTAATTTGCTAGAATTTGCACCGTTAATTGAATCAGAGAGAAGATCCCGATGGGAAGAAGTTTTGAAGTGCGCAAGGCCTCAATGGCGAAAACTGCAGGCGCAAAAATTAAAGTTTATTCTAAATACGGTAAAGAGATTTACGTACTGGCTAAGAACGGCAGCTCTGACCCAGACATGAACCTACCTCTTAAGCACCTGATTGCTAAAGCGAAGAAAGACCAAGTACCAGCTCACGTTATCGACAAAGCGATCGATAAAGCGAACGGCGGCGGCGGTGAAGACTTCCAACCAGCTCGTTACGAAGGTTTTGGCCCAGGTGGCACAAGCGTAATCGTTGACTGTCTAACTGACAACGGCAACCGTACTTTCCAAGACGTTCGCCAATGTTTCGTTAAGACTGGTGCGAAAATCGGTGTTGAAGGTACTGTTTCTCACATGTTCGCTCACCAAGCTGTATTCCAGTTCAAAGGCGAAGATGACGAGATCATCCTAGAAACGCTTATGATGGAAGACGTAGACGTGACTGACGTTGAGCTAGAAGACGGTGTAATCACTGTATTCGCTCCAACGACTGAGTTCTTCAAAACGAAGACTGCACTAAACACTGCGTTCCCAGAGCTAACGCTAGACGTTGAGGAAATCACTTTCGTTCCTCAAACGACTACACCAGTAGCTGAAGAAGATTCTGAGAAGTTCCAGAAGTTCTTAGACATGCTTGACGACTGTGATGACGTTCAGCAGGTTTACCACAACGCTGAGCTGTAATATCAATCTATAATTGATAGCTTTGCTCTTGTGAGTAAATGTAGAATACAAAAAACCGAGCCTAGTGCTCTAATGCCGTTCACTTAAGAGTGAACGGCATTTTTGTTCTTAGCATACCGTTGTGG